>CAZURM010000016.1:13029-32656 GCA_964622945.1 uncultured Proteiniphilum sp. | reverse complement strand
TGTGCTGAACAGGGGCTTTATTTCTTTGCTGAAAATGAAAACTATCGTGGTGAGATTATCGAAAAACAGGATTACCCGCGTAAGCTGAAAGCTGATTTGTTTATCGACGACCGTAACCTTGGGGGACTGCCCGACTGGGGGATTATCTATAATGCTGTTAAAATGACTGAAGATGGTGGTGAGGTGCTTCAGACTATGGCTGGGAAAACTGAAAGACCTACTCCTAAAAAGAAAAAGTGGGGACTGTTTTAAAATCATCCTCTCTGTATTGTGAGTTATAATAAAAACAACTAAATTTGTTGTCCATCCTTAATAATTATATATAACTAAGAATGAAATTGAAACAATACCATCTTGTTGGTCTGCTTTTTTTCTTTGTGACTGGTAGTCTATTCGCGCAGATGAGCGATCAACAGGTTATCGATGAGTTGAGGAGATATCAAAATTCAGGGATGTCGCAAGAGCAGATTGCCACTGAGATGGTGAAAAGGGGAGTGTCATCGTCGCAGCTTCAGAGAATACGTGATCAATATAATCAGACGCAGGGTACACAGGGCTCAGCACGTTCTAGCACACAAGCTCAGGTAAGACAATATCGTGACGATACTGATATGCTTGAATTCCCTATAATTCTATTAGATACTATACCACAGGAAGATAAAGTATATGGACATAGTTTATTCTCTTCGCAAAACCTTACTTTTTCACCAAATATGAATATGCCTACGCCTGCTAATTATGTGCTCGGTGCAGGTGATGAAATAATTATTGATGTTTGGGGGGATTCGGAACTAAATGTGCAATATATAATTGCTCCCGATGGTCATATAACAGTGCCGGGTCTTGGACGCATCCAGCTTAGTGGCATGAGAGTTGATCAAGCAGAAAGTCGAATACGTACGCAATTTTCAACTATATATTCTGATCTTGACTCATCGCAACCTCACACATTCCTGGCTATCTCGGTAGGCAATGTGCGTACAATTAGGGTAAATGTAATGGGTGAAGTTAAGAATCCGGGCACATATACATTCAGCTCTTTTTCTTCAGCCTTCCATGCTCTTTATGCAGCTGGAGGAACCACAGATATAGGTAGTTTGCGTAATATCAGAATATTTAGGGGTGGTCGCCAGATAGCTGATATCGACCTTTATGAATACCTCATGAAAGGTAATAATATGGAGGATATCACATTGCAGGATAACGATATTGTGATGGTTGAATCTTATGGAATTCTTGCACAGGTTAAGGGGGAAGTGCGACGCCCAATGTGGTATGAAATGAAACCGAGTGAATCACTGGAGGATCTTATCACGTATGCAGGAGGTTTTAGTGGAAAGGCTTTTAAAGATATTGTCACGCTACAACGTAGTGGTGATGTTGAGAGGGAGGCTTATACCATCAGCCAAGCTGAATATCCTGTGTTTCAGTTAGCAGATGGCGACAAAGTACAGGTTGACAGCATTCTTGGTCGTTTTACTAATATGGTTGCAATTAGTGGGTCTGTGTATCGACCAGGTCAATATGCTATAAGTGACAGAATAAAAACTGTGAGAGATCTTGTTGAAATAGCTCAGGGAGCCACAGGAGACGCTTATCTACAACGTGCTTTGCTTTATCGTGAAAACGATGATCTTACTCATTCAATGGAGTCATTTAATCTGGATGCTTTGCTCAACTATCAAATTAATGATATTGAGTTAAAGAGAAATGATTTTCTTCATATACCATCAATACTTACTCTGGATGATAGTCTCACCATATACATAGGTGGGGAAGTACGTTATCCGGCCAGTTACCCTTATGCTGAGAACATGTATATTGAAGATGTTATACTTCAGGCAGGAGGGCTCACGGAAGCTGCATCTACAGCTCGTGTTGATGTTTATAGAAGAATAAAAAACCCTTCAGGAACGTCAGTATCATTGCAAAGTAGTGCTGCACATACTTTTACTTTGATTGATGGAGAGATTGTGTCAAGTGACCCTAATTTTATTTTGGAACCTTATGATCAGATTGTTGTACGTCGATCACCGGGATACGAAGAGCAGCAGCTTGTTACCGTTCAGGGGGAGGTGCTTTTTGGTGGGGAATATGCGAAGATCTCGAAAGATGAACGACTCTCCTCACTCATAAGTCGTGCAGGTGGTCTGACACCTTATGCTTACACAAGAGGTGCGCGCTTATCGCGTAGCCTGACAAAGGAAGAGCAGGAGCAGGTTATTGAGACATTGCGTGTGAGGGCTCAAGTTGATATGCTGGATTCAGACTCACTGCTTCAGGAGCAGATAGATACTGAATATTTAACTACACAGTATGTAGCAATAGATCTTAAGAAAGCATTAAGTAACCCTGGTGGTCCTGAAGATGTTATCCTTAGGGAGGGTGATATACTAAATGTGCCGGAATATAATGAAATGGTGAAGATTTCGGGTGGAGTACTTTATCCTAATATGGTAACCTACAAGAATAATAAAAAACTAGGATATTATATCGATCAAGCAGGAGGTTATTCACGTTTGGCAATGAAACGTAGCCCGTTTGTGATTTATATGAACGGTGAGGTCTCTTCAGGTCGCTGGGCTAAGATAGAACCAGGCTGTGAGATAGTAATCCCTGAAAGACCCGAAAGAGAGTCTCTCACTATGCAAGGACTCCTTGGCTTGGGCACATCACTCGCTTCTATCGCATTGCTAATATCTAATCTGATAAAATAATATCATAAACATGGAGCAAGAACATAAATTGGCTACTCAACAGGCAGATAGTAGTTCTGACGAAATAGATATTACAGAAATATTAAAAAAGCTGTGGATAAAAAGGAGTTTTATAATTAAACTAACTGCTGTTTTTCTGTTGATGGGACTGTTTATTGCACTGTTTTCCCCCGTTCAATATACATCTACGTGTACAGTTGTCCCTCAAAGTAGCAACAGATCCGGGGGGAGCAGCTTGGGGAGTGTGGCTGCCATAATGGGAGTGAACTTGGGAACAGCAGTGATGAACGAAGGTGCTCTGTCTCCTGTAATGTATCCTGAAATCATAAAAAGTGTACCTTTCGCAAGGGAGATAATGAAAACAGAAGTTGTTGTAGAAAAATCTAATGGTCAACCTATCTCTCTATATGATTACTATTCTAATAAGCAATATAGAAAATTCAACTTATTAGGGACGATTAAAAGATACACTATCGGTCTGCCGGGTGTAGTAATTGGATCATTTAGGGGCAATGACAAGTCTGAGGTAGTTGAATCATCCATTGTATCCGATTCAACCACAGTGTATAATCTATCAAGAGAAGAGAAGATAGTATATGATGCAATTCAAGGAGCAATTCAGGTAAATCCTAATTCCAGTGATGGCTATGTAAGTTTAGGTTATACATTTCCGGAAGCGAGAGTAGCAGCACAAGTAACAGATAAGCTCTATCGTACATTAGAGGCGTATGTTTCTCAGTTCAAGTCTGAGAAGCTAAATGATAACCTCATGTTTGTGGAGCAAAGCTATGAAACGGCTAGAACAGATTTCCTTGATGCTCAAAATCGTCTTACAGCTTTTCAAGATGCTAACAGATCTTTAACAACTGCATCGGCACGATCTATGGAGACTCGCCTTAACAACGAGTATGACATTGCTTTTACACTCTACCGTGAACTGGCTACGCAACGTGAGCAGGCTAAGATTGCAGTAAAGGAAAACCAAACTATACTCACATTGGTAAATCCTCCCGTAGTACCATTGGAAAGGAGTGCACCAAGGAGAAGTATTATAATGATAGGTTTTGTTTTCCTTGGGTTGGTTGTTAGCGTTGGTTGGGTTTTAGTAGCTCCCTATCTGAAAGATTTATCTAAAGAGGTGAGATCTTGAAACTTGCCTTAGATCTATAATCACGTTTTACCGTTTATAATATTGATGCTAATTTTATTTGCATCAGCATATTTTTCAAGTAAATATGTGGAATAATCCACAGCTTCTTTAATACCTTCACTGCCTGAGTATCCATTTATCAGAATTAAAAGATATTCTGTTTCAGATGTGATCTTTGTTCTCTCTTCATCACTACTTGGATTGCCTATTCCACCTATTGAGTCACGATAAACGGGTAATCCTTCAATATTCATTGCACCACGACCAATAGCTTCAAATGGTTCATCTGCTTTGCCAACACCCAATATTAAATCACCCTCTATTCTATTGGCATCAAACCCTCCTATGGAATATCCTGTTTTTAAAGAAATAAGGTTAATTAAATCAACAAGAGTGTCAATTTGATAAAGTTCCTGTCCCTTAAGTATCCTTCTACATAAAGCTTCACCCGATGGTCTGTATCTGTTAGGATCTTTTCCTAACTTTTTATATACTTTTCGTGTAGCCTCAATTGTGGGACGTTTTTTTATGTCTGATATCTGGTTTGAAGAGGAAAATTGCTTAATAAATATATCTATTTCTTGCCAAAGCTCTTTATTATAATCGCTGTTCTTTACTTTACAATTTATTGCTGCTGCATGAAAATCTGGACAGGCGGTTAAGATTTCATCGCTTATTTTAATTTTTAATTCCATAAGAACAAAGTTATCAAATCTTAAGTAAACATACTAAAATCGACTATAAAGTGATGAATATTCGAAAAATAACAATCATTTATTTGTCAAACTCTATTGCAATACCTATATTTGTGTGAATTTTTGTTTTCAATATGACTGACGAAAATAGTAAATTACTCGTTAATCTGGAAGTACGTATTAAACAGCTTCTGTTTTTATGTGATTCATTGAAAGATGAGAATGACAGACTAAAAACAGAGGTAAAGTTAAAACAGGAACATGTAGAAGCGACTACAATAAAACTAAAAGAATTGAAAACAAAGTATGATAGTTTAAAGACCGCAAGGACAATAACTGCGGCGTCAGTAGATGTTGACACTGCAAAGTTGAAGCTATCTAAACTGGTGCGTGAAGTAGACAAATGCATAAATTTATTAAAATAGTATTTAAAAATTTATGTTATGGGTGACGAAAAATTTTTATTAACGTTAGAGGTTGCCGGCAGAAGGTATCCATTGAAAGTCAAAAGGTCTGAAGAACAAGCTTTCCGTACTGCCGCCAAACAGATAGATATAAAAGTAAACCAATACCGTGTTGCATTTGGTGAAAATACTAATTTAACAACACAAGATTTTATGGCAATGACAGCCATTCAGGCATTGGCGGAGAATTTTTCTCTCGGCGATAAGAATAATACTAAACCCTTTGAAGATAAAATTAATTCGTTGATAGGCGAGTTGGATGTTTATCTGAAAAAGTAATTTGAACCTTTGTTTAATACAGAGGCTATGGTTCGCACCTTTTAATCACATATTTGAATGTGATTGATTGAGTGCGTTTTTTATTTTATAAGAAGTGAATCAAATAATATAAGGAAACTACTTTTTTGTGACTAACAGAGATATTTGAGACTGTCCTGTCAGAGAAAGTATAATGAATGAAAAGTCTAAATAATAAATTAATTAAAACAATATGAATATAGTTATAGGAATTATCGGTTTAGTTATCGGTGCTATTGTAGCTTGGTACTTTACCGGTAAAGCAGCCAATTCGTATGCTCAGAAAGTGCTGAGTGATGCTGAAAAGGATGCTGAAGTAATAAAAAAGAAGATATTACTGGAAGCAAAAGAAGAGACGCTGTTGCTTAAAAATGATGCTGAAAAGCAAATTAATGCTCGTACTTCGAAAATTCAATCTACGGAGAACAGACTAAAACAGCGAGAAATGACTCTTAATCAGAGGCAAGAGGAGCTGAATAAAAAGAATAATGAAACTGATGAACTGAAGAATAATCTGGCGAATCAACAGGAGTTCATGGATAAGAAAGGCTTAGAGCTTGAGCGCCTTCATAGACAATCTGTTGAAAGGTTAGAGGCAATCTCTGGGCTTTCAGCTGAAGAGGCAAAAGACAGACTTGTGGAGTCTTTAAAAGAAGATGCTAAGGGTGATGCTCAGTCATATATTAGTGAAATTATGGATGAGGCCAAGATGACGGCCAATAGAGAGGCTAAACGTATTGTAATACAATCTATTCAGCGTGTAGCCACAGAAACATCTATTGAGAATGCCATAACGGTATTTCATATAGAGTCGGATGAAATAAAAGGTAGAATAATTGGTCGCGAGGGTCGAAACATAAGAGCATTAGAGGCTGCTACAGGTGTAGAAATAGTAGTAGATGACACGCCTGAAGCTATTGTTATCTCTGGCTTTGATCCCGTAAGGCGAGAAATTGCCCGTCTTTCATTACATCAATTGGTTGCTGATGGTCGTATACACCCTGCTCGGATTGAGGAAGTTGTATCTAAAGTAAAGAAGCAGATTGAAGATGAGATTGTTGAAACAGGGAAACGTACCGTAATTGACTTAGGTATTCATGGGCTTCATCCTGAACTGATTAGGATTGTTGGTAAAATGAAATATAGATCTTCGTATGGTCAGAATTTGCTTCAACATTCACGTGAAACTGCTAATTTATGTGCAATAATGGCTTCAGAGCTGGGATTGAACCCTAAAAAGGCTAAACGTGCGGGTCTCCTCCATGATATTGGTAAAGTACCGGATGATGAACCTGAAATGCCACATGCCGTTTTGGGTATGAAGATAGCAGAAAAATATAAGGAGAAACCAGACATATGTAATGCAATAGGAGCGCATCATGATGAAGTTGAAATGACTACTTTGCTTGCTCCAATTGTTCAGGTATGTGATGCTATTTCAGGAGCAAGACCTGGTGCTCGTCGTGAGATTGTGGAAGCGTATATTAAGCGACTTAATGATCTTGAGAATCTGGCACTATCCTACCCGGGTGTAGTAAAGACTTACGCAATACAGGCAGGTAGAGAGCTGCGAGTAATTGTTGGTGCTGATAAGATTGATGATCAGGATACCGAGAAACTATCAGATGAGATAGCACGTAAGATACAAACAGAGATGACCTATCCGGGACAAGTGAAAATAACCGTGATTCGTGAGACTAGAGCGGTGAGCTTTGCAAAATAATCTAAATATTAGATTTCAGGTCTCAGGTCTCAGACATTATACATTAGGTCACAATATATTAGATTAAAGTTTTTCGGATATATAATAAAGAGGGGAGAGTATTAAAATACAGTTTAAGTAAAGATATTATCCAAAAATTGTACTTGTATAGTTGTAATAATAATTAGTAGGACAATATCTAATAACTTGTCTAAATAAAATATGAGGGTGTATCACTATGTGATTTCACCCTCTTTCTATACATACCCATATCCGAGATCAACTCCAAATATTAAATTCTCAGGGGCTTATTTTTTATTTTGAGACAACATCTATGTTTTTTATGGGGTAATGTCTACTCCACGTTTACTCTACCACTTATTGTTAACCCCACTCCTTCTTGTTTATTTCACTCTTTTAGTTCTTTTCTTAGAGAGTTTTTCAACTAAAAGCTCTTCGTTAGTACCAATTACTGTCTTCAGCTCTTTTTGCAGTCGTTTAATTTCCATCTCTTGATTATGGATAGTGGTAAGCAATGCATTCAGTTCTTCATTATCTACAGTATCAGGATATTGGGCTTTTATCCTACCTATGAAATCACTTAAAACGTTCATGTAATTGTTGAAAGCGTCGTAGGGCGACATATAAGGACTAAAATTACTATCTCCGTCACCAAAATGTTTTGTTGACATATAATAGAAGTGATCACTCGATTGAAGATAAATCCAGTCCTGTTTTAATTGACGAACAGTGCATAGCCTCACCCGCTCACCAATCTCATAAAGGGCTTTTAAAGCACTTTTCTGCAGTTTATTTCCCAACCAAGCACTCACATCTCGCTCCTCATCAGACCATGATATTGTATCAGGTACATGTATTGCACCTATAGGTTCTTGAGAATCTAAAATCTCACTCGGGGTTGCGAAGCTTATTTCCCTTTCAAATGCAAAGCGTGGTAATGCTTTCATAAATTCAAAGATACCGGTGTGAGAGGGTTGTATATTGCCTAAAACCTCGTAATTCATGAAGAGGTTAACTATTTTCTCTTCTGGAGGCGTTGAAGCTATCCAAGATATAAACTTTTCTGCAGTGAGAGGATATTCGTTCCAGCTATAATCAGAAAATTTATAAGCTATGTTGTCGCTAAACTTGCTATTTTTTAATAGCAGCTTTAGCTGAGGTTGCGAAGCCGACTGATATACATAATTAGGACTCTTCCAGCCGAGTATATGTTTTGCACCCTCTGTAATCATTTTTTTATAACCCATATCATAAACCATCTCAGCTATTTCATCAGAGTAGATCAGCTCTGTATTACGTAGCACTTTTGGTTTTTGATCAAAAAGCATTTCAATTCTTTCAGCATGATGTCTTACCTGGTTGCGAAACTCTTCAGGGTCGAAAAGACTTGACAGCGAATGTGCATACGTCTCAGTAAGGAATTCCACATTACCAGTTTTACTCAGCTCCCTCAAACCTTCAATCACTTCAGGAGCATAAATTTCCATTTGCTCCAAAGCCACGCCGGAAATGGAAAATGCCACCTTGAATTTCCCTTTATACTGATTAACTAAATCCAGCAGCATGCGGTTTGCAGGGATATATGATTTTGCAGCAATTTGTTGCATTATATCCTCATTTGAGTAGTCATCAAAATAGTAATGATCGTTGCCTATATTAAAGAAACGATATCTTTTCAACCTAAATGGCTGGTGTATCTGAAAATAAAAGCAAATTGACTTCATGATTATATATGGTTATAAAATGATTTTATTTATTTAAATCTCGTATAGTTGAATATTTCAAACCAAGCTATCGTAAATTGCACGAACTTTAAGTCCCGCATCTTCCCATTTGATATTATCAACTTCAATTTTCCCTTCTTTCTTAAGATGATTAGCCATAGCCGGATAGGTGCATATTGAGTATATTGCGTCAGCCATAGCATCCACATCCCAGTAATCAGTTTTTATTACGTTATGTAAGATTTCGGAACAGCCTGATTGATAAGAAATAATACTTGGCACGCCACACTGCATAGCCTCCAATGGAGAAATGCCGAAAGGTTCAGATACCGATGGCATCACATAAACATCACTCGATTTAAGCATCTCGTAAACCTGCTTCCCGCGAAGAAAACCGGTAAAGTGAAACTTATGAGCAATGCCTCTGTCGGCAACCAATCGTATCATCTGATCCATCATATCACCGCTGCCAGCCATAACAAAGCGTATATGATTAGTTTTATTAATCACCTGAGTTGCAGCATCAACAAAAAACTCAGGTCCTTTTTGCATAGTTATCCTACCCAAAAAGGTTACTACTTTTTCTGAAACACCTGAAATACGTTTAATTGATTCAATTTCGGGACTCAACGGGTCAACCGCATTATGCACCGTTGTAACTTTCCAGTATGGTTGATGATAGTTTTCAATCACAGTTTTTCTAGTCAGGTTGCTCACGCAGATAATATGGTCGCAATTATCCATACCATCTTTTTCAATTCCATACACAACAGGATTAGGTTTCCCGCGACTACGATCAAATTCAGTAGCATGAACATGAATCACCATTGGTTTTCCACTTACACTCTTAGCATGTAATCCAGCAGGATAAGTCAGCCAGTCATGAGCATGAATAACATCAAAATCATAAGTGCGTGCAATTACTCCGGCAACAATCGAGTAGTTGTTGGTCTCCTCAAGTATATTATTGGGATATCTACCAGAAAACTCAATACAGCCAAGGTCATTTGTGTGCATATAGCTAAAGTCGGCATAGATGTTGTCTCTAAGTTTAAAGTATTCCTGTGGATCCATAAACTTTTCAAGTTTTGAATTAACATAATCCTGATCTACATCTCTCCAAACTATGGGTGTATTGTTGGCACCAATGATCTTCATAAAACTTTGGTCTTCATCCCCCCAAGGCTTAGGTATCACAAAGATGGTTTCCAAATCCTCCTGTTGAGACATACCTTTTGTTAAACCATAACTAGCCGTGCCTAATCCTCCAAGAATATGCGGGGGAAATTCCCATCCAAACATCAATGCTTTCATCTGTCCTGTTTTAGTTATTTACTATTTCACATTCATTGCATTCCAAAATACAGAGTGCCGGTAATATTACACCTTTGCAATATTATTTATAAGAGTTTATAATCCTTTGTGCTCTTAACAGCTCCCCAACACTCATAGCAAAAGAGTATCCTCCATGAGCAATAAAAGGAGGATTTGAGTCATAAAATTCCGATATGGAGCCAATACAGTCGTTTTGTATCTCACTTTCCATTCCAACCATTATTTTGTCAGCCAGATATAATCCACTCATCTGGAAAACATTAAAATATGCTTCTATATAATGACCAAGTAACCATGGGAATGCCATTCCATTGAAATAAGCAAAATTCTTATCATTATCACTACCTCTAAAATGTGGACGGAATTTATCGCTCTTGGGGGTTAGAGAACGTAGTCCACAACTGGTAAGAAGCTCTTTGGTTACAAAGTCTAAGATCGACTTCTTTTGTCTTTTTTCAAGTGGTGAATAGGGAAGAGATACAGCAAAAATCATATTTGGACGAACATTAGGGTCTTTGTAATATCCATCAACAAAATCATATAAATATCCCGCATCATTCATAAAGATTCTTACAAAAGACTTGCCTGCAAGGTTACTTATTGTAGCCAATGAAGCCGCTTTTTCATGATCTCCTGTCTCATTTGCTATCTCTTCAGTAAATTTAAGAGCATTGTACCATAGCGTATTAAATTCAACCAAATAGCCAGTTCTTGGAACAACAGGACGCCCATCAATCATGGCGTTCATCCAGCTAACAGCTACTTCACGACCATATGTCGACAAAAGAGCATCATTCTCTTCAAACACTAAATTAGGATGTTTGTTTGATTGAATATATTCTATGATTTCAAATAAAAACTTTGAATACTTCTCGTTAAACTTATCTTTACTCTCAGTATGAAACTGCTGTAGAGCCCAAATCACCCAAAGCAACAGGTCTGGATCTTCAATTTGTTTAATATAACTTTTATATGGTTTGTTGGCCATGAAATTTCTTAAATGAGGAATGGCCGTGTCCATAATATTTTCGAAGTCATTAGGCTTGCCAACCGAAAGTGTACAACCAGGTAAAGAAATAAATTGATCGCGTGCTCTCACTTTAAACCATGGATAGCCGGCAAGTAAATAATATTCATCTTTATTGGGGATATAATAAAACTGATGACTAGAATTTTTTAAGCAGTTGTAGAAACTCGATCGAGGAGTGCGCTTGTATATTTCAAAGTCGAATTCTTCTAAGAGTGTAGAAGTATCGACCATAATATCACCTGCCGAAAATATTATCTCTTCACCCTTTTTAATTGACATCTCAAAATAACCGGGAACATACAAATCTTCTCGATAAGTATCACCGCTTTGAAGATCTTGAAGATACTCAATGTCGCGATACCAGTCGGGATGATAAATAAACTCAGGCTTCTTGTTAAACTGCATAAACAATTCAGGGTAACCCATATACATACAAGTACTAATTCCGTTCTCAACCTCACGGTATGACTTATCTACCTGATCATTTTCATGAGTAAGCTGCGACACTTTCCTAAATGCTAAAAATGGTTTAAACCGAATTACTGTTGGCGAGTGTGCATCTAAAAGTGTATATCTGATCATCAATCGGTTTTCTTTCGAAGAGAACATTATTTCTTTTGAAAGTATAACACCTCCAACACGGTATATTGTCTTCGGCACACTGTCGCAATTGAATTCTCGAATATACTTATGCCCTTTGGGGCTGTAGTTATCACCTGCATATCTGTGTATACCAAGGTTAAATTCAGCACCGTGCTGAATAACTGTTTCATCTACTGACGACAAAATAAGATGATTGTCATCATCCATAAATGGCACAGGCATTACGAGCAGCCCTTGGTATTTAGTGGTGTTACACCCTGATATTGATGTGTTTTGATAAGCTCCTCTTCGATTTGTTCTCAATACATTCCTATATAGAGAATACTCGAGGTTTATCATAAGATCTTTGTTAAATTTAAGATAACTCATTTCAGGTGTTTTAAATTTGTGTCATTATGTTTAATTATTTCGAAAGATAATTAAATTGTAATTATTGAACAAGCAAAAAAATGAATAAAAGCTTATATCTTCCCTTTGAGCCTTAAAACAACGAATATGTTTATTAATTTTGTTCTTTGAGTGTAATCTAATTAGGTGAATGATAATAGGATGATGAATTTTGAGAAAAAACGACTGTCGTTGGCTTTATTACCGTCAATTGTTTTTGTTTCACTTGTATGGCTGGTATTTATCGTAAATATGTCGGGACTGTTGGGTGCTAATTTTTCTCAATTAGGAATTCTACCTCGAGAGTTTGTCGGATTGAGAGGCATATTTTTTTCTCCATTTATTCATTCTTCTTTTTCACACTTGCTATCCAACACATTACCGCTACTGCTGCTGATTTGGTTTTTGTTTTACTTCTACAGTAAAATAGCATTTTCAACATTTGCATACCTATGGTTTTTAAGTGGACTCTTCACTTGGATTATTGGTAGAGGCACTTATCACGTGGGTGCGAGCGGATTGGTTTTTGCTCTTATGTTTTTTCTATTTTTTAGTGGTATCTTCAGAAAATCTATACAGTTAGTTGCCGTATCTCTTATTGTAGCGTTTATTTATGGCAGTACAGTGTGGAGTATTTTTCCATTTGCCGAACTGATAGATGCTTCAATATCTTGGGAAGGACACCTGGCAGGCACAATTAGTGGATTTATTACTGCTGTTGTTTTACGTCATAAAGGACCTCAGAAAATTGAAAAGATTTGGGACGACGAAGAAGAAGATGATGATGATGAGAATCAGGAGGATTATAACAAAATCAGCATGGACAACACCCCCTAAACGCCCTCTAAACGCCCTCTAAACGTTCATTAATCGTTCAGAAACATCCACTAAACATCCACTAAACGTCTAGAAACATCCCCATAAACACGCAACACCATGTGGAAAACAGGGATTAGTATAATTAAACAAAGAATCAGTTATTTTTTTAGTCCAATTTTTCTATTTTTGTGATATATAAAACTTTAAACTTATGCAAAAAAGAATTCGAGCAGCCGTAGTTGGATATGGAAATATTGGCAAGTATGTGTTAGAAACGTTGGAAAGTAGTCCTGACTTTGAAGTTGCGGGAATTGTTAGGCGCAACTCTTCGAATAATCCTCCTGAGCTACAGAAATATAATGTGGTTTCTTCAATAAACGACCTTAACGATGTAGATGTAGCAATACTTTCCACGCCTACCAGAAATGTGGAGGGATTTGCAAAGGAATGCTTGTCTGCAGGAATCAATACTGTTGATAGTTTCGACATACACAGCAAAATTGTGGAACTTCGTAATTCATTACATGACACTGCCGTGAAAAACAATGCAGTATCAATTGTCTCCGCAGGCTGGGATCCCGGAAGCGACTCAGTGGTGCGTGCTCTGATGGAGGCTTTAGCACCTAAAGGAATTACATACACCAACTTCGGACCCGGCATGAGCATGGGGCACACCGTTGCCGTAAAAGCCATTGAAGGGGTTAAAAATGCCCTGTCAATGACCATACCCACAGGCACAGGCGTTCATCGTAGAATGGTTTATATTGAGATAGAAGATGGACATGACTTCCAAACAGTTGCCCAGTCGATAAAAGCTGATGAATATTTTGCTCATGATGAAACGCATGTTTTCCAAGTAGATGATGTGGAAGCACTAAAAGATATGGGTCACGGCGTACTGATGGAACGAAAAGGAGTATCCGGAAAGACACACAACCAGCTCTTCAAGTTTGATATGCGTATAAATAACCCTGCACTAACAGCCCAGGTCTTGGTTGCCGCTGCCCGTGCCACATTAAAACAGCAACCCGGTGCATATACGCTCATCGAGGTGCCTGTAGTTGACCTGCTGCCCGGCGATAAAGAGTATTGGATTAAGAAATTGGTATAAGGTGCTTTATTTTATTCTTGATAGACTCCTATCTGATTCTTACCTCGCTCTTACCTCGCTCCTTTATAATAGAAGAAATAAAGAGCGAAGTAGAAGAAAAGTATTATAAAAGTAATAAATATATAAAGCTATTTGTTTGGATATCTTAGTAGTTTCTTTGCATACACAACAATATTAAAACCAAAGAAATAAATTTTATTATCTTTGTGAAAAATATCTATTCTAATGAACATATTACTTTCTGTAACTTGGAATGTTGACCCTACACTATTTACATTATTTGGTCGTGAAATACGCTGGTATGGCCTTTTATGGGTTATTGGTCTGCTAGTAGCAGTGTATATTGTACAGAAAATCTTTAAACGAGAGGATTTACCCGAAAAGTGGTTCGACTCCTTATTTGTTTATATGATTATCGGCATCATTGCCGGAGCTCGTCTTGGTCATTGTCTTTTTTATGAACCAGCCTATTATTTGGCAAATCCGATTGAAATACTCAAAGTATGGGAAGGTGGTCTGGCAAGCCATGGTGGTGTGATAGGAATAATAATTGCGGTATGGTTGTATTCTCGGAAAGTTACTAAGCAGAGCATGCTGTGGACTTTCGACAGGGTTATGGTGCCTACCGGTTTTACTTCTGCAATGATTCGTATTGGAAACCTTATGAATCACGAGATTTATGGAGGTCCTACCAATCAGCCGTGGGGTTTTCGTTTTATAGATAATTTATATCTATGGATGCACGGTGCCGATCCTATATATACTGTGCCGTCGCACCCAACACAAATCTATGAGGCACTTGCCTATTTAGTGGTTTTTGGAATAACTATGTATCTCTATTGGGGCACTGATGCTAAGAATAGAAAAGGTTTAATAACCGGTGTAGGTATACTGATAATATTTTTGTTCCGATTATTTGTAGAGTTTGTTAAGAACGTGCAGGTCGACGAAGAGTATGGGATGATAGAAAGTACAGGATTAAATATTGGTCAGTGGCTAAGTATTCCATTTATAATATGGGGTATATGGCTTATAGTAAATGCCGTGAGAAAGCCTGCTGTGGTGGCAGATACACCAAAAGAGTCTGACATGTTTAAGCCAAAACATAAATCAAAGAAGAAAAAATAAAAATAATATATATGTATAAAACAATCGAAATCACAAAAGATATTTTTTATGTAGGTGTTAACGACCGCACAAAACCTCTGTTTGAAAATATGTGGCCTCTGCCTAAAGGGGTTTCATACAACTCTTATATTGTTGTAGATGAGAAAATAGCACTCATAGACACAGTTGACATATGCTACTCGGATTTATTTTTTAGAAAAATAGAGTCTGTTTTAGAAAACAAACCGATAGATTATCTTGTTGTAAATCACATGGAACCTGATCATTCAGGTGCTATTGAAATGATTGTTGCAAAATATCCCAATATCAATATCGTTGGAAATAAACGCACTGTTGATATGCTTAAAGGATATTACGGAATTACAGAAAATGTTGTTGAGATTGTTGAGCTGGATGAAATCAGTTTGGGACAGAAAAAATTAAGGTTTTATATGACTCCTATGGTGCACTGGCCTGAGACAATGATGACTTATGTTCCTGAGAGAAATACGCTATTTAGTGCCGATGCATTTGGAACATTTGGCTCTCTGGATGGAGGTATACTGGACAGCCAGATTCGTCCTGAAAAGTATTGGGATGAAATGATTCGCTACTACTCAAATATTGTGGGTAAGTTTGGATCGTCTGTGCAGACTGCTTTAAAGAAGCTGGAAAATGTGGAGATAGATGCAATTTGTTCAACACACGGACCGGTATGGACAATAAAAGAGAATATTGCTGAAGTTGTTAAGTTGTATGACAGATTGAGTAGGTATGATGCCGACAACGGTATTGTTATTGCCTATGGAAGCATGTATGGAAATACTGAACAACTGGCCGATATCATAGCATCCGAAGCAGCAGAAAATGGCGTAAAAGATATCGTAATGCACAATGTTAGCAAGAGTCACGAGTCGGATATTATACGAGACGTATTTAAATATAAAGGGCTCATAATTGGTTCGCCAACATACAACAACAAACTTTTTCCTGCAGTTGATAGTCTGGTAAATTCATTGCAAAACAAAAACCTGAAGAACAGGCTTTTTGGTTGTTTTGGTAGTTTTACATGGTCTGATGCTTCTGCAAAACATCTGAGGCAGTTTGCCGAAGATATGGAGTTTGAATTAATAACAGATCCTGTTGTGATGAAACAGGGTATGCTCTCTGAGGTTCAGGAGCAAGCGCGTTTACTTGGCCACACCATGGCCCAAAAGCTTCAATAAATATATTTAGAAAATTTATAAAGTATTATGAGATTAATTATTCAACCTAGTGCCGATCAGATGGCAAAATGGGCTGCAAACTATATTGCAGCTAAGATTAACAATGCAAAACCTACTGCTGACAAACCATATGTTCTTGGATTGCCTACGGGTTCCTCGCCTATTAAAACATTTAAAGAGCTAATTAAACTGTATGAAAAAGGTGTTGTTTCATTTGAGAATGTGGTAACATTCAATATGGATGAATATGTTGGCTTGGATTCAGATCATCCGCAGAGCTATCATAAATTTATGTGGACGACTTTATTTGATCATATTGATATTAAAAAGGAGAATGTAAATCTGTTAAACGGAGTGGCTGAAGATCTTGAGGCTGAGTGTGCTGCATACGAGCAAGCAATTAAGGATGCAGGAGGTATTGATCTGCTACTTGGAGGTGTTGGTGTTGACGGACATGTTGCTTTTAATGAGCCGGGCTCTTCGCTAAGTTCACGCACAAGGGTGAAAACGCTTACAGAAAACACAGCAATTGCTAATGCGCATGCCTTTGATAATGATGTAAACAAAGTGCCAAAGACTGCACTTACAATGGGTGTGGGCACCGTACTTGATACTAAAGAAGTTCTCATTTTGGCAAATGGTTTTCATAAGGCAAGGGCGTTGTATCATGCAGTTGAGGGACCTATTACGCAAACGTGGACAATAAGTTCTTTGCAGCTACATGAAAAGGCAACTATAGTATGTGACCATGATGCATGTAGTGATTTGAGAGTAAAAACATATAATTATTTTCTGGATGTTGAAAAAGATAATCTAGATCCGGATTCTCTACTAAAATAAACAGTACAAAATATTGAATATATAATTTAGATCTGGATTATCTACTATTATAAACAGTTCTAAATAATGAAAATATAATTTGATTGAAAATGGATAAATAACCTTGACTTGAAACGATAGCAATTATTGAAATCGATTTCATAGTTAAATCAAAGAACGTTGGTTTTAGGTTATGCTACGCAGAATACATATGCGTCTCGAATCCGTCAGATTGTTTAGATTAACGATCTGACGGATATTTGTTTCTGCTTCAATGGGTGGGTGTTTACGTTTTCTACTTGTTTATTCTTTCACTCTTACTTCTATTCGCTTTCATTGGTGCTTGACCAAATATCACTGAACTTTTCAGGGTTCCTACGAAATTTTGCATGAATGTAGGAGCAAGAAGGATTAACTTTGTATCCCTTTTCACGTGCATATTTAACCATTTCATCGAATAACTTTGCTGCAACACCTTGACCCTCAAGTTCAGGAAGAACACCCGTATGATGGGCATCAATAATGTTACCATCAATATTAAAAACGAGTTCAGCTACTTGCCTACTATCTTTTTCAATAAAGAATTTTCCACCGTTCTTATCTATTTCTCTTTTAATTTCCATAATATTTAATTTTAGTTTTTATAATTAACCTCTCATGTTCAATTTTACACTTTCCTGAGTTTGATTCTCTCTACAAATTTAAAATTCCACTAATCTAAATATTGTTCTCATTTTAATACTTTCCTTATCTTAATACTTTTCTGAGCATTATATTTCTCCAAGTTTAATCTTCTTTTGAAGATTAAACATGTATGTATCACGGTTTGTTGTGTGGAGTGATTCCTTTAGGTTATCTTTAAACTTGATATAGAAGTGAAGCGAATTAGTATTAAAGTTCTGCTATTTTTAAACCCTTAAAATATTTTTTATAAATCTCCAAAAATGATAACTTTGAACTAAACTTTAAGTTCTAATGGTAATTAACTTTAAAATATTAATCAAGATGAAATACATCTATTTACTTGCCTTTGTCCTATTTGCTAATACAGTTTTTTGTGCAACAATAGATACAGTCACTGTTTTTAGTGTTGATATGAATAAAGATATCAAAACCGTTGTTATTAAGCCTAATACATACGATGATGAGGATAGGTTTCCTGTTCTATATCTATTACATGGGTTCGGCGACAGATACGATGGATGGATAACTAAAGTGCCGTCAGTTGCAGCACTATCTGATCTTTATGACATAATTGTTGTTTGCCCCGATGGTGGTTTCGATAGCTGGTACTGGAACAGCCCTTTAGATCCTTCATATCAATACGAAACATTTGTTGCTAGGGAACTGGTTGGTTGGGTTGATAAAAATTTAAATACAATCTCTTCACGCGAAGGACGTGCAATTACAGGCTTAAGCATGGGAGGTCATGGTGGCTTATTTTTGGGATTTAGAAATCAAGATGTTTTCGGTGCATGTGGAAGTATGAGTGGAGGAGTGGATATTCGTCCATTTCCTAATAATTGGGGGATGTCAAAATATATTGGTAAGCAATCAGAAAATCCTGAGTACTGGGATAAATATACTGTTATGGAGCAGTTGCACCTGTTGACTCCTAACAGCATAAAAATCATAATTGATTGTGGTACTGAAGATTTCTTTTATGAGGTAAATGAGAGATTGCATAAAGAGTTACTGTACCGAAACATACCACATGACTATGTAATTCGCCCGGGCTCGCACAACTGGGATTATTGGAGTAATGCAATAAAGTATCAGGTATTATACTTTTACGAATATTTTGAATCTGCAGGACTGAACTAAAAGGCTTCTATTTTACCTGTCTTCACATAAAAAAGATATCCCTTCACCTTAGAATAGCCCATTTCTTTGATGGACTTAATATAACGTTGAACCTGTCGATTATATTTACAATCTTCCGATTCTCCGAACTTATAATCAACAATAATTACCTCGTCATGACCAATCATTATCCTGTCGGGGCGACAAAAACCCTTTTGTGGATTTAATACCTGAGCTTCATTTAGGACTTCGTACTTACCACTATACCAGTCAGATGCTTCCGGAATAGAGAGATAGTCAGTCATCTCTGCAATAAACATCTCTCTGTCGGCTTCGTTAATCTCGCCCTCCGATATTTTTTTATCTACAGCAAATGGAATGTCTGAAAGCAGCTTAACATTACTTACAATCTCATGCATTAGATTCCCGTATGCTCTACTTCCATCGTTACTAAAATAGCCTATGGAGTTGAGACTAAGTTTGAGTCTGTCATTAAATGGGGTAGAGTGCCATTTGCTTGTCTTATAGGTCTTTACTTTTTCTTCTTTACTTTCAGTCTTAATATTTTCAGGAGAGCCAAGTTCAAATATATACTCACCATCATCTTCGGTTAATCT
>CAZURM010000016.1:0-12929 GCA_964622945.1 uncultured Proteiniphilum sp. | reverse complement strand
GGAGCATAAAGAATAAGTCGATGTTTGGCTCGTGTGAAAGCCACATAAAGCATATTCAAATTATCGATATATATGAACATCTTTTCTTCAAGATACTCCTTCTTGAATATCGTGTCGGAAAGTTTACGCCCATATTTTAGAGGAACAACACTCATTAGGTTAAAAGGAGCTTCTTCAGGTTTACACCAAATAATATCTCCTTTATTTATATTATCAAGATTCCAGTTTACAAAAGGCATGATAACAGCACCAAACCCAAGCCCCTTCGACTTGTGAATAGTTATCAGTCGTATTGCATCCTGCTTCTCAGGTAAAAATAAAGCTTCTTTATGTCCTTTCTCATCCCACCAGTCAAGGAAGGCATTCAGGTCGGCTGACTTATTTTCACTAAATTGAAGTGTAATATCCAAGAAAGCCTGAATATATGCGTTATCATTTTCATATGAATCGTGAGCAAACATTGAGAAGAAGCTCTCAATCATATCGTAAAAAGACATTGACGACAGCTCAGCTATTTTACTACGATGCTCCTCAGGAAAATCATTATTAGTTGTCTCCCTGCATATTCTCAAAGACTCGCCTGGAGAGTATTTGTATTGGAGTCTAATCAGCTCATAAACAGCAGTTAACAGGTATAGCTTGTCATTCGGATTACGAAAATGACGCATAAGTGCTATAACAGACTTAACACTTTGAGCACTACCAATAAGTAATGCCTCATTAGATATTATATCATAACGATAATGTGAATCAGGGTGCTCTTCCTTATATGTCAGCAATTTATCAGCAACCAACACAGCTTCGCTATTCTTGCGTACAACAATTGCAATATCTTTTAATGCAAAACCTTGATCTTGAAGAGATTCAATGTCCTGCGGAAGACGTTCAAGAGCCTCTTCTTTCCAATCACTATCACGATCATCTTTTAGTAAGGTGATTTTTACATGTCCCTCGCCATCTGTTTTCTTATTCGGCAAGTGCTGATACACATCAATATATGCCTCCAAAATCTGGTTGGAGTACTCCTCTTCATCAGAATAACTCGACTCGTTATAGCCATCTTGCAGAATGCTAGCCGCGTTCTTAAAGAACAGATTGTTAAACTCAACAATCTTAGCATCACTTCGCCAGTTGGTGTCCAGCACATGCTTTTTAATATACTCAGGTGCGACATCCACATCCACCTGCTTTTCCAACAAACGCCAGTCAGAGTTCCTGAAACGATATATGCTCTGTTTTACATCACCCACAATAAGGTTGAAGTTGCCCGATGCGAGACTCTCATTCACCAAAGGTTTGAAATTATTCCACTGCATCTGTGAGGTGTCCTGAAACTCATCAATCATATAATTAGTGATTCTTGATCCCGTCTTTTCATATATAAAAGGAGCATCAGTACCTGAGATAATATTGTTTAAAAGCTCGGTTGTATCTGATATTAGCAACGTATTATTTTCCTGCTGCAGCTTACGTAGCCTGTTTTTAATATCATTCAAGATACCCAGCGTATAGTAGTTTTGTAAAATGCTCTTTGCAGTGTTATAGTCAATACTATTTTCATACAAATCAATAACCTGCTTCACGCAATCATTCAATCCGGCATTATAAGCATTCTCAATATTTATAATGATATCCTTGGGCGTCTTTTTGGCATACCACCCTTCAAGGTTGTCAGGAAATTTTAAAAAGGTAGGAGTCATATCAGGAGTATTCCCTTCGGCAAACTGTGCAAACTTTAAAAACTGCGACCTACTACCTCCTGTAAAGTCAGACGGGCTCAAAGAGTTGTCATTTATAATCGAGACAGCCCTTTTGCCCACTGTTTTCAGTTCATTTTCATAATCCCTGATTATTCGAATCAATAACTTTTTGTACTCCGCAAGCTGTTCTTTATCGTGAGAAGATTCCTGTTCCTCCGCCGTAAGTGATTTATATGTTTCTTTGAAAAGCTGCTTCGACAGCTCTACAATTTTCTTATCAATCTTCCAGCTTTTACCTTCCTCAATACTTTCTTGCATAAACATCAGCAACCATTCAGCAAGCTGTTTGTTCTCAGGCATATCCAGCTCCGATAGCATTAGGTCAACAGTTTCCATCAATAGAGAAGAATAGTCCACTTCAACATTATAGCCACCTGCAAGTCCCATCTCACGAGTAAAAGCTCTCATTGTTTGCTGAAAAAACCTGTCAATGGTACTAATCATAAAAGCTGAATAATCGTTCAGTATTTCCTCTAAGATGTTTTGTGCCATCGAGCGTACAGAAATATCATTTAGTGAAAAGCCCTTCATCAAATCTTTAAGGTAAACAGAATCCTTCCCCGAGGCGAGGCGATGCAGCTCCTCCACAATACGCGATTTCATCTCATCTGTAGCCTTGTTTGTAAAAGTTACCGCTAATATATTTCTATGATTATTCGGCTTAGAAAACAGCAAATGTATGTACTCGCCCGTCAACCGATGCGTCTTTCCCGAACCGGCAGAAGCTTTAATAATATGTAGATGCTGCATCTCAACGCTCATATACGACGCGATTTTGTGTACCCCTCTTCAATAAGTATATCCAACACCTTATCACGATGATCTCCTTGAATGATTATCTCGCCATCTTTAGCCGAGCCACCCACACCACATTTTGTTTTTAAAAACTTGCCCAACTCTTTCAGGTCATCTTCAGAGCCTTCAAATCCTGTAATAAGTGTTACAGATTTTCCTTTGCGGTTACGTTTATCAAGGCTCACACGCAACATCTGCTTCTCTTTAGGAGATGTCTCCTTAGATTCTTCTTCCTCATTCTTATAATGATAATCGGGGTTCGTTGAATAAACAATATCAAGTCGTTTCTTCCAGTCTTTCATTTGATATTCGCTTTAGAGTGATTGACAAAGATATGTTTTTTTGAGAAGAGATTAAAGTTAAAGAGATTAAAGTTAATTTCATCGGTGACATGGCTCTTCGTCAAATATAGTGCACCCAAATGTAACTCCCCGATAAGGACAAGACCCTCTTTTGAAACCTCCAAACTGGCTATATTATTAGCAGTATGAATAATATTGCTTAATGAGAATCTGTTTATTGTTGTACCACTTTTTCTATACTTTCATTCAAAAGTACAGCTAATTGATTACTTTTACGGCCGGACTGATATTCTTATCATGTAGTGTTTACCACTACTTATTATTTTAGCAAAAATGTAACACACATAGATAGTTAGGGGTGGAACAAATTATCTGTCCAGGCGATGTTATAATCAGGAGTCTATTGAGAAATAACTAAAAGTTGTTGTTGAATCAAACTAAAATTAATATTGATAATTACAGAAAATGCTTGAAGTACCCAATACAGGAATAAGAAAATACATAAATAAAATTGATGGTTCTTTGCCAGACTTAGTTTTAAAAGGACTTAGCCAAATAATGCTTCAAGAAAATGTTTGGACAGGTCTTTTTTTCTTGATAGGAATTTTTTATGGCTCTGTGGCTATGGGATTATCCGCACTGTTAGCAACAATTTGCGGAACAATTACTGCTCGTATATTAAAATTCTCACCTTCCGAAAGAGATAAAGGATTATTTGGGTTCAGTGCCGCCTTAGTAGGCGTAGCCCTTATGCTATTCTTTAAACCTGTATTTATTGTTTGGATTTTTGTTGCAGTAGGAGCAGTTATCGCCACAGTACTACAGCATTTTTTTATTAAAAGAAAAATACCGGTATTCACTTTTCCTTTTGTTTTAGTAACATGGCTTTTTCTTTTTATTGTTGGAAAATATTTTCCTGATTTAAAGCAAATGTCGGAAGTCACCACAACAATTACCAATAACTATTTTGATTTTTCTTTAAAAGGATACGGTCAGGTTATCTTTCAAAACAATATATTATCAGGAGTAATATTTTTTATAGCAGTTTTTATTTGCTCACCCATAGCAGCATTATATGGACTGGCAGGTTCTGTTATTTCAGGTATCATATCAACTTATCTTTTTGTTCCTATAGCAGATATTTCCGAAGGCCTGTTTAGTTTTAATGCAGTATTATGCTCAATTTTATTTTCAGGATATAAGATTATTGATGGACTATGGGTATTAATTTCTGTAATACTATCACTTTTTATTAGCCTATTTTTTCACCACTTTAATTTACCCCAATTAACATTCCCGTTTGTTGCAGCAAGTTTTATAGTTGTAAATTTAAAGCAAAAATTAATATTTAGGTAAGCATAGTCAGTTTTAAAACCACAATTACAATTATACCGTTATGGCATTCAATAACATCATAGAAATATTTGACCACAATCAAGAGTGAATTGAGGAGCAGCTAAAAAAAGATTCGATTACACTAGTTTCTTGATATTTATTTACCTGTATATCAGTAAAATAACCATCTCTCCTAAGCTGTTTTAAAAAATTTATAATTACACTAAAAATGACGAATAACCTAGAATATCTCCAAAAAAAAGTGTATTTTAGTGATTTTGAATAAAAATAAAGTTTATGACAGACACAGTTAAAGTACATTGTTTGAATACCAATGAGCAAAAAGATATTCCTGTTGGCACGCCACTGGTTGATTTGATAAAAGAGTTTAACATTAAAACACCCTATTTAATAACTAACGCGAGAGTAAACCACAAGACAGAGTCGCTTACCTACAAACTATACAGACCCAAGAAAGTGGAATTTGTTGATATCTCAGATTCCTCTGCCATGCGTACTTATGTGAGATCTCTTTGTTTTATTTTGGCAAAGGCAGTAAATGATGTTATACCACAAGCAAAGGTGTACATCGAGCATGCTGTTGCTAAAGGATACTATTTTCAGATTGAGTCTGATATGACTGTTGGGAATCAAGAGCTTGATGCCATACGCAATCGCATGAAAGAGATTGTAGCTGCCGATATTCCTTTTGAACAGGTAGAAGAAGAGACAGAAAAGGTAGTGAAGCTATTCCGCGAACTGAAGTTGTACGATAAAGCCCAATTGCTTGAAACATCAGACATCCTTTATTCACGTTACTCTAAGTTAGACGGCTATATCGATTATTTTTATGGAAGCCTCACACCATCATCAGGTTATATAACCATTTTTGATATTCAACCACACAATGGAGGTTATCTGCTAAGAGTGCCAAACAGACTTAACCCCGTAGAGCTTGAGCCAGAGATACAGCAAGACAAGATGTTGAATGTTTATCGAGAGCATCTCAATTTCTTAAAGATAAGCGGTCTGGATAATGTTGGAGATCTAAATCGTACAATTAGAGACGACCGCGTGTATGAAGCAATTCAAGTTGCAGAAGCCTATCAGTCGATGCAAATAAATGATATAGCCAAAGAGATATCGCAAGGATTTAAAAATGGTCTAAGGGTAGTATTTATCTCAGGACCTTCATCTTCAGGAAAAACAACATTCCGCAAACGCCTTGAAGTACAGCTTATGGTGAACCTTCTTAAACCTATAGGCATATCATTGGACGACTATTTTATTGATCGCGAAAAAACTCCTGTTGATGAGAAAGGGAATAAAGACTACGAATCACTTTATGCTCTCGACCTAGAGCTGTTTGAGAATCATATGCTCCAACTGATGAAAGGCGAGACTGTTGAACTTCCTACCTATAACTTCGTCACAGGTAAGAGAGAGTATAACGAGAACTACCTCAAGATTGATAAAAGCAGCATACTCATCATTGAAGGTATTCATGGCCTCAATCCTGAGCTAACGGTACATATACCCGAAGAGATGAAATACAAGATCTACGTCTCTGCACTCACCACAATATCATTAGACGAACACAACTGGATACCCGCATCAGATAATCGTTTGATAAGGAGGCTGGTGAGAGATTACCACCATAGAGGATACTCCGCCCAAGAGACTATCTCTCGCTGGGAAAGCGTTCGTCGTGGTGAAGATAAGTGGATCTTCCCCTTTCAGGAAAATGCCGACGTCATGTTCAACTCAGCAATGCTCTATGAGTTCGCCGCAATTCGTCGCCATGCTGAGCCAATCCTTATGCAAGTACCGCGTACAGTGCCCGAATACTGCGAAGCATACCGCCTGCTTAAGTTTCTAGGCTATTTCAATTATATAACCGATAGAGAGCTGCCACCAACATCATTACTTCGAGAGTTTGTGGGAGGAAGCAGCTTCAGGTATTAAGCAAAACCCACATTCATAATATTTAGCAATTAATTGATGAGTAATGATATAATTTGTGCGATATCAACACCTTCAGGAATGGGAGCAATAGCTGTTGTTCGTCTCTCCGGGAAGGGTTGTATCCCTTTGGTTGACAACGTATTCATATCACCCACAGGTAAAAAGTTGATAGAGTCAACAGCCAACAGAGTACATTTTGGAAAGATTGTTTCAGACGATGAAATCCTTGACGAGGTACTCATCACAGTCTTTCATGCACCACACTCCTTTACGGGAGAGGAGAGCGTCGAAATCTCATGCCACGGATCTGTTTATATACAACAGAAGCTGGTCGAACTACTACTCAACCAGGGTGCACGCATGGCACTTGCCGGAGAATTCACACGCCGAGCATTTCAGAACGGAAAATACGATTTAAGTCAAGCCGAAGCAGTAGCCGACCTGATAGCATCCGAGTCAAAGTCATCCCATCGGGTAGCAATGAATCAGATGCGCGGCGGCTTTGCACGCAAGCTTACCGTATTGCGAGATAAGCTGCTGCAATTTGCTTCACTCATTGAGCTGGAGCTTGACTTCTCCGAAGAGGATGTAGAGTTCGCTAACAGAGAGCAGCTCTCCAATCTTACGGGCGAGATCGAAAAAGAGATAAGCACACTTGCAAACTCCTTCCAGTTGGGAAATGCAATCAAAAGTGGTATCCCCGTAGCAATTATAGGAGAAACAAACGTTGGCAAATCCACCTTGCTAAACCTTTTGCTTAACGAAGATAAAGCAATAGTAAGTGATATACATGGTACCACTCGCGACGTGATTGAAGATAGCGTAAATATCAATGGTGTAACATTCAGGTTTATAGACACTGCCGGAATCAGACAAACCTCTGATGTTATTGAAACAATGGGCATTGAACGCACATTTCAAAAGATCGAAAAAGCATCTATCCTATTATGGATGATAGATATGACAACACCCATTGATAAGATCGAGTTGCTGTCAAACTCAATCATTCCAAAGATCAAAGATAAACAGGTCATAATACTGTTTAATAAAGCCGACCTTATTAATGCTAGTCACCACAAAGAGTATGCAGCCATCTTCCCTGAGCTAGAAGTAGATAAGCTGTTCATCTCAGCAAAGAAACAACAGAATACCGATCAGCTGCAGGAGCTTCTCCTCAAAAAAACAATCATCCCCTCCATTGGTGAAGATGATGTTATTGTGACTAATCTACGCCATTACGAAGCGTTGAAAAAAGCCCTTGAAGCAATCCGTCACGTAATCGAGGGACTCGATAGTGGCATCACCCACGACTTCCTTGCTCAAGACATACGCGAATGCATGTTTTACCTTGGCGAGATAACCGGACAAATCTCAACCGACGAAATTTTAGGTAATATTTTCAGTCAGTTCTGCATCGGCAAGTAATTCAAAATGTCAAAGAACGCCTGTTAACAATGAATTAAAAAGCTACTGCAAAAGTCGTTATTTAATTTCAAGGAAGAAAATATCGGTCAGATTGTCGTGATTTGGCTGTGTTTGTCGTGATTTCGCACTGTTTCTATATTCAACAGGGGTTTTATTATGTTTTTTTGTGAATATCTTTTACTCCCGAAATTTTATCATATCAGCAAGTTGCAGGAAATAGTCGTTAGACCAAATATCTAATTCTTCGGGATTTTTAATGAATGGTAATACATCTTGTTTAACCGAACCTATATTTGTATTGGCTAGTACTTCTTTCAATTTGGTTATAAACTGATTTTTGCTCATTTCGATGTTATCAAACTGCTTGATACGTTCTTGCAAATGGTTGAAATTTAATTTTACTCCATTTCTTACATACCACTCAAAATCGTACCAATCACGCCCTTTAACCCTTAGCTTCCATCTTCTGTAAACCAGTGCATGCATTTTACCGGCATATAGATCAGAAAGAACAAAACAGCGAGTCATAAATGAAAAAGGGAGAAGCAGCAGTTTTTGCTCTGTATCGAATTTTGAGGGCGGGTCAACATCTATCTCTATTTTAATTTTGATTGATTTTTCAGTTTGAAATTTCAAATTATATATGTCTGAATTATCTTTCAGAAATGCAGATTCGACACTATCTGCCTCCTTTTTTTCTTTTTTGGTGATAACCACATCTTTGCCAACAGCACTAAACTCCTTAATGATTGCCGGAAAATAGTTTTCTAGTTTAAAATCGGCATCGGGTGTTAATAATGAAAAATCCATATCTTCCGAAAACCGATTCAGATTATGAAAGATGCGTAAACATGTGCCACCATAAAAAGCTGCTTTATTGAAAAATCCTCCACGATAAAGTCCTGCAAGAATAATTTCCTGCATTACCTCATACGTTGCATTTCTTTTGCCTAATTTATCGTCATAATGGGCAAGCATCTGATCAAAAACACTCATTGATTTAATAGTTTTATTATAAGGCTTACTGTTTTCTTTTTCTTACTTACTTCTACACACTGCTTAAAAATGGATGCATCCATTTTATAAAACTCATTCATGTCAAGCCGTATATCATCTTCTAAATATGTTTCAAGCGCTTTAACAGATCGTAATTGCAGTTTAGGTGTATATACGATTTGATCGCATAATGCTTTTTCAGGAGTGGCAATTTGAAATGCATAATCATCGCGGACAACCTGCCGGATACCTATTGGATAATAGTCTGCCGGGCAAGTAATGTAACCAAATTCTGCTAACTGATTTCTGAATCTTTTACTTCTTTTTAGTGTCATAGAAACCGTATTATATACCCTCTCAGGAATTAATCCGTAAAACCTAAGTGCACTCTCTCTGGAAACATATGAGGGTCCGTAGAGATGATTGGCAATCAATTCTACAGATAACTCTTTCTTTGAAATTTCTGGTGATACAACATATAACCCTCGCTTAAGACGAATTATTACGCCCTTTTTTTCTAACTCACTCACCTTATCTCCCAACGATTTGAGGGATGGATAACTTGTACTAAGTGAGGTGTAATCTATTGGGATTACACCATATTCTGCCAATGATTCCATATTTATCAGTTTCTCATTGCAAATATAGCAACTTTTTGCACACATAATCGATTTTTTCTCGATTATCTATGTAAATAATGTGGAGTTTAGACAAGGAGATATTGAAAAAATGTCAGTAAGTTCAAGCAGTGTTGATGTAGTCGTTAGTAATTGTGTATTAAATCTTGTTCCTAATAAATCTGCCATTTTTACAGAAATGTTTAGAGTTTTAAAATCAGGTGGTCATTTTAGTGTTTCCGATATTGTATTAACGGGCAACCTACCCAAAAAGATTAAAAATGCAGCTATAATGTATGCAGGCTGTGTGGCAAGTGCTATTGACAAGAATGAGTACTTAAGCTATATTACACAAGCAGGGTTTGATAACCTAACCATTCAAAAAGATAAACCTATAATAGTTCCTGACAATATTTTAAGAGAGTATCTAACCGAAGAAGAAATAAAAGAGTACAACTCCAAAGAAACAGTGATTAGAAGCTTATCTATTTACGCAGAAAAGCCAAAAACTTGTTGCTCTTAAAAAATATATTATGAACATAAGAATGAAATTTTTAGATCGTTATTTAACGATTTGGATATTTTTAGTTAATGGCTATTGGAGTTTCATTAACAAAGCGATGGAAATATTCGAGTTAAATATAAAAGAGATATTGTATTGAAAATCTTAGGTTTTATTAATTTTGGGCTACTCTTTTAAACTTTAGAATCTGTAACCGAAACCAAAGTTCAGATAAATATTGTGTAAGCTGAATGAGATTGCTGTGAAGTCTTTTTCGAATAAACCATTTATGTCGTATTCCAAATGAGAGAACAGTATCAGATGCTTTTTCATAGCCCATTCACCACCCAGCTGCACACCCCATTGAGTTCTGTTGAGAGAATCCGAGAAATCGTAAGCAGCACGACTGTCATCCTCAAAAGTAATTTTAACGCCTATAACACTTCCCTGCCTTAGATAGCCGTCGCTCACATAACCGCTGAAATTCTTGTTGATCAAAAAAGAAACATGCGGCCCCCCATACAGCGACCACCTGTCCGAAAGTTTATACACCACCGACAATGGCAGAGTCAGATAAGTATTGTTCACATTGGTTTCAACAAACCCCGTGAAAACACTCCTCACAACCAACTTATCATACATCACCTCGGTTAAAAAATCCTTTACCTGAACCCCCATCTTCATACCTTTGCTATGAACATTTGCACCAAGCCTCACACCCACGTTGTCATTGTTATCAAACCATTTTGTGGTTTGCACGCCCAACCCCAACTGTAGGGTAGGGTCATAATTTTCAATCTTCCTAATGATTTAATATTCACGATACGCTCATCACTAAAATTATGATCACCCAACAAGAAATTGTCCTCCTCTCTTTTCTCAAAAAGAATGGCATACACATCCCCGGTAGATTTCGTTTGAAGCTTTACACCTTTACCATTGCTCCTAACGAAAGAACGAATTTGGGTGCAAAAATTCATACTCCGACTTTAGCCAGAACCGTTTGTTGTAGGCTGGCTGTTTATTTCTTCTTTTTATAATCTTCAACCCATATTGAAAATAGTTCAATTTCATACTCATAAAAATATTCATTGATTAATCCGCCATTAGGAGAACATACAAATATGTTATTTTCAATCGCTACAATTCGAAATTGTTTTTTGTTTTTTAATTCAACTACATGTGAATTAACTCTAAATTTGGGAGGAATTTGAATTTTGGGTTGTGTTACCATTCTCAAATACTTATTCTCTAAGTGTAATAAAACTTTTTCAATTGAATATAAATATTCAGAATATTTATTCTCATTTATTAAAAAGGCAAATTCTTCTGTTCCATCAACTTTAAGTGCTAAAATGTTAGCATCAAAAAAGCCATGTTTAAAAAGATAACACTCATTCTTTAGTTCTATAAGCAATGAATTATTTCCTAAATATTCCCATTTCCCTTTTTCAACTTTCCCATTTTTAGAAGTAAGCAACTCATTATTATTTCTAAAAATGTAAACAAACTTTGAGTTTTCTAATTCATTTAAAACGACCCAATGCTGATTTATCAACATTGTTAAATTATCAAGTTTTTCGCTATATTGCTTAATCTTAGGAATTATGTCAGCTAAATATGTTTTCATACAATTTTCTTTATTAAATCAAATAAAAACGTTTCATATTCTTTTACCTTATTTCTGTTGCTTGCCTATAACGATTGATTAACGCATTAGATAGCAGTAGGTAGTAAAGTAAAAACATCGCTATCCAAAGATAATTTTTCAACATCATATCTTTTTGCTCTACCATCTTAAAAAGATAAGAAAAATGATGAAAAGTGCTGTGGCTATAAGTAATATGTAATACACACTTTTGCCAAACGTAGTGTTCCATTTAGATCCGAAACCAGTGAGGGCAGACAACTTCTCATCAGCTTTCCTAAAGTCAGGTTTAAACACACCTTTACCATATATCATAACCCTTACCAGGTTGAATAACACAAGAATACTGAAAATAAGAAATATTATTATTGTCCACATAATATTGATTTATATTACAAATATACTATTTCTCTTTTAATAACCATTAATAAATAAATGATTGTGCTCCAGGATGATGTAATACTTTAAGCCTATGTAGTTCTTTATCTTCTTGACTATCTATGAGTAAATAACAGCTCTCAAAACCGACAAAATTTTTAGGGAGTGTATTGCTTTCAGAATTCTGTACCTTTGGTATCAACAACAACATCGAGCTTAACGTTTCGGCAACACATCTGGTTGTGAATTGCTTTCAGAATTCAGTATCTTTGATATCAACAACAACAAAAGCGATTATGAAGCCTACTAATAAATGGTTGTGAATTGCTTTCAGAATTCAGTATCTTTGATATCAACAACAACTGTAATTTTTCTAACCCTACCATCGGTTTCGTTGTGAATTGCTTTCAGAATTCAGTATCTTTGATATCAACAACAACAAAAGCGATTATGAAGCCTACTAATAAATGGTTGTGAATTGCTTTCAGAATTCAGTATCTTTGATATCAACAACAACTGTAATTTTTCTAACCCTACCATCGGTTTCGTTGTGAATTGCTTTCAGAATTCAGTATCTTTGATATCAACAACAACACAGCAGTTATAATGACAGGCTTTTATCCTGTTGTGAATTGCTTTCAGAATTCAGTATCTTTGATATCAACAACAACGTTTCACCGCCTGTTATATATTGCGTTACTGTTGTGAATTGCTTTCAGAATTCAGTATCTTTGATATCAACAACAACACGTGCAGGGCATGGAGATTTGGGATAATGGTTGTGAATTGCTTTCAGAATTCAGTATCTTTGATATCAACAACAACAGGTCTGAAACGCAGTACGACTTGAAGGTGAAGAACTCGGAGAAATCGAAGGAGAAAATTACCGTATTAATCCATGCCGATCAACTGGCTGATTTCCCGCGAACCGAACAGGTAAATCAGGTGGTAAAAATGCTTACCGACGAGATGTGGAAGTGGGATCCAGCTGTACGTGTTGATTTCCATGAAAAAGTAGACCGCTTATTAAAAACCAAAGCCGAACGGTGACGTGGATGAACAGCATCAAGAAAACGGGTCAATCGGTTTGAATGCCTTTAATGACTCGATTGAGTGTGACAACCTGAAAACTTAACAAATTTGTAACAAAATTGTAACAGGGTTGTAACATACAAATTGTATTTTTGCACTGAAATCAAAACAGGG
>CAZURM010000015.1:32326-34900 GCA_964622945.1 uncultured Proteiniphilum sp. | reverse complement strand
CAAATATACGTTTTTTTTATCTTTTTAAGAACAATATCACCGGATTATTTTATTATAAACGATCCGGTGATACATTATTAATGCGGGAGGTGTTTTCTATTTAACAAATCCTCTATTTCGTAAAAGATAAATTGGGTTTGGTTCTGCACCACGGAATCTAACATAAAGAGTCATTAGATCATCTGAGTTTCCTTTCGATAATATATTATCACGGAATAGTCTTGCTGTTTCTTTGTCAAATACTCCATTCTCTTCAAATGCTTGAAATGCGTCAGCATCTAATACTTCAGCCCACAGATATGCATAATATCCTGCAGAGTAACCCCCACTGAATATATGAGAAAAATATGTACTACGATAACGTGGGATAATCTCATTGATAAGTCCAATCTTATTCATTGCATCAATTTCAAACTGACGAACATCTAAATCGCTCTTTTCACTAAGTGTGTGGTAATTCATGTCAAGCAGAGCTGCTGCAACCAATTCGGTAGTGTTAAAGCCCATATTGAAATTGGCTGTTGTATTAATTTTTTCTATTAACTCATCAGGAATCACTTCACCTGTTTCATAATGTTTTGCATATAATTTTATTACTTCCGGATGAAATGCCCAATGTTCCAATACTTGAGATGGGAGCTCTACGAAGTCGCGTGACACATTTGTTCCTGAAACACCGGAATAGTTAACATTAGACAACATGCCATGTAATGCGTGTCCGAACTCATGAAAAAGAGTCTCCACTTCATCAAGCGTGAGTAGTGAAGGAGTATCACTCGTTGGACGTGTAAAGTTGCCGACATTATATATCAGAGGACGTATATTTTCACCATCTAATATTTGCTGACCTCTGAAACTACTCATCCATGCACCTGCATTTTTACTATCGCGAGGGAAGTAGTCGCTATAAAACACGGCAAGATGTGAACCATCTTCGTCAAGCACCTCATATACTTCAACCTCAGGATGATATATATCTACGTTATCAAGCTTTCTGAAATTTAGTCCATATAGACGGTTTGCAACCTCAAAGACACCTTCACGCACATTCTCCATTTTAAAATATGGTTTAGTCTCTTCCTCATTAAGATTATATTTCTGCTCACGAAGTTTTTCAGTGTAGTACCACCAATCCCATGATTGAAGAGTAAAACCACCACCTTCAGCATCAATCATACTTTGCAGTTCTGCAGCCTCCCTTTTTGCCTGAGGTAACGCATAATCCCATAATTCATTTAAAAGATCGTACACATTTTCAGGTGTCTTTGCCATACTCTCTTCAAGAATGTAGTGGGCATGAGACTCATAACCAAGCAGATTAGCTTTTTCAATCCTCAAGTTTACTATATCATTGATAATTTCTTTGTTATCGTTCTCATTATCATTGTCACCACGCATATACATGGCTTTATATAGTTGTTCACGCAAATCGCGATTGTCAGCATATTGAAGGAATGGAAGCCAGCTTGGTTTCTGAAGTCCAAATACCCATTTGCCCTCTTCACCTTGCACATTTGCTGCATTTGCTGCTGCTGCAATTACAGCATCGGGCAATCCTGACAAATCTTCTTCGTTGTCAATCACCAATTTATAGTTGTTGGTTTCGTTAAGTAGGTTATTACCATACCTTAAAGTCAGCCCTGAAAGGTCTCTATTGATTTCGCGTAATCTGGTTTTATCATTTTCACTAAGCATTATACCTGAACGAACAAAACTCTTGTAGTATTCGTCAAGAAGCCTATACTGTTCTGTAGTAAGATTCATTACTTCAGCATTATCATGAACCGATTTAATACGAGCAAATAGTGCTTCGTTAAGGTAAATATTGTCACTATGTTCCGATAATATAGGAGATAGCTCTTCTACAAGCGCTATTATTTTATCGTTAGTGTCGGCACTTCTTAATCCGTAAAACACTCGTGATACACGTGAAAGTGTCCTTCCACTGTTGTCAAGGGCTTCCACAGTATTTTCAAAAGTGGGCTCTTCCGGATTATTAATAATGGCGTTAACCTCTTCCGTTTGCTGTTCCATACCAGCCATAAAAGCAGGCTTATAATCTTCAAATACGATTCTATTAAATGGAGGAGTACCAAACGGAGTGTTGAACTCAGACAGGAAAATAGATCCATATTCACCTGAATCTCCTTTTCTTTGCTGCGTATTACAGGCGATCAACGTCATAAATGCGAATAAAATTAAAAATACTTTTTTCATTAAAATATAAATTTGTTTCTTCGTAATCATTATAACTTACAAAGGTAATAATTTTTCTTAAAAATCATATATGCATTTTTCATTTCTGCTTGAGATTGAAATAGTTTAGGAGGGTTAAGGTATTTATCCAAAAACTTGTCAACCTTACTTTATCTATAAATGCAACATCTCCTAATCTTTCAAGCCAAAGCAAGTCATCTATCTGTTTTTCTAGGATATCAAATCTGTACTGATAATCATCCACCATCTTTTTTAAGTTCGTCAAATCTTTTCTAAGTCAGATGGTTTTATTGAACCACTATCCAGATAAGTATTTTGAGCTGTTAATAACAAGAATAAAGAGTAAAGGAATATGAA
>CAZURM010000015.1:6375-32226 GCA_964622945.1 uncultured Proteiniphilum sp. | reverse complement strand
GAAATAGAAAATAACTTTGATTAATTGAAATTTCAGAACATACAAAATAACAGATAACATAATAATCGAATTAACATGCATAAAATTAAAGAATTAACAGCAAAAGAAGAGGAGGTGATGCAATATTTCTGGGAGAATGGTCCTCTGTTTGTGAAGCAGCTGGTAGAAAAGTATCCTAATCCAAAGCCTCATTTTAATACTCTTTCCACCTATGTACGTTCGCTAGAAGAAAAAGGATATCTGTCACATAATGTGTTTGGCACAACCTACAGATACTTTGCAATAATAGAAGAAGATGACTACAATAAAGGTAATCTTAAGAGTGTGATTAATAAGTATTTCAACGATTCATACCTAAGTGTTGTTTCATCATTTATAAAGGATGAAAAAATATCGGTAGATGAAGTGCGTAAGCTACTAGACGAGGTTGAAGAGTCAGATAAAAACACCAAATAAATCAATATTAATTAAACATATGGAACCTTTTTTATACTATCTCCTTCGTGCATCAATAATTACAGCGCTGTTCTATGGTTTTTATAAACTGTTTTTCGGCAAAAACACATTTCACAATTCCAACAGAGTGTTGCTTTTATCTATCCTGATTATTAGTTTTATACTGCCTGCTTTTCATTTTAATCTGTTGCCCGAAACAACAGAACCAGCTTCAGAAATGTTGATGTTTGATTTATCAGGTATTGAGTCTGCCGGTCAAACAGCAGATTTACGGCAAAACTTTGTTATTCCCTGGATTCAGATACTCTCATATATATGGATATGCGGACTGCTATTTGCTTTTTTACGCTATCTCACAGGGTTAAGTCAGATTATAAAAATCATAAACAGTTCACAGAAACATGAAACAGAGAACAGCATAACTATATGTATCACAGATAATGACATTTCTCCATTTAGCTGGATGGGTTATATTGTTCTTTCACGCAAAGATTACGAAGCAGATATCAACAGAGCAATAATTCATCACGAGAAATCACATATACAATTGAAACACTCAATTGATATGATTATAACAGACCTTTTTACCTGCCTGTTCTGGTTCAATCCATTTTCATGGCTCCTGAGGCGCGAGATACAGTCGATTCACGAATATCAGGCAGATGAAGAGGTACTAAATAGCGGCATCGATGCAAAACAATATCAAATATTATTAATCCGCAAAAGCGTAGGAGAACAGAAGTTTGCACTGGCAAACAATTTCCGGCAACGTGATTTGCACAAAAGAATAACCATGATGATTAAAACTAAAACAAACAACCGTATTAAATGGGCTTACACAGCATTTTCTCCAGTCCTTCTTATTGCTATGATAGCACTTTCTGTTCCTGAATTAAATGCCCGGGTAGTTGAGAATAATCCACAGCCTAACACTTTAACCTCAACCGAAAATGATAGTGAGCAACGCGTACAACTAAATGGCGATGGAGAGAAACAACCTCTTTATATTCTGAATGAGAAGAAAATCTCTAATGATGAGTTTAAGGAGCTTGATGTTGATAATATATATTCTGTTTCTGTTTTAAAAGATGAATATGCAACTGATGTCTATGGCGAAGAGGGTAAAAATGGAGTTGTTATTATTGTAACAAAAGACAATGCAGAAAATAATAAAGAAGAATCAGATCAAACCACAGAAGAATTAATGAACAGACCCTTAGTTATCGTTGACGACGTCATAAAGCCAAAAAGCTTTGATATAAACACAATAGATCCAAATGACATTTATCGTATAGAAGTATTAAAGGGTGAATCAGCAATTATGTCTTATGGTGAAGATGCTGGGAATGGGGCGATTGTAGTAAATTTGAAAAAGAATCATTTGAATTAATTAAAAGAAAGATTACAATATCTTAAAACATAATAAAATAAAAGGAATATGGTTTTGTCTTATTTCCTTTTATTTTATTCCTATTTCGTTCCTATCTCGCTCTTATCTCGTTCCTTTATACCTTCATTATATTAAAAGTAATTAAGAGTCAAGTTAGAATTTTTTCAGTCTGGTTTTATTTCAATAATACATATTAATACTAACAGAATTATATAAGCTAATATTTTCCCGTGGTAGTATATGCGTCGTGATAAAATATAAGGGTACGATTGTCAGCTATGGCTTTGTCCATAAATCGTTTTTTTTCATCCATAGCAATAATCATACTGTTGTCGTAGGCGCACAACCAGCTAAGCTGTAGGTTTAGCGAGGTTGGCACAACATCTCCAGGGAAGGCATATTTATCTTCTTCATTTTCAAATAATACTGCAATCTGACCTGGTGAATGACCGTCATACAGCTCTAGTCTAATATTATTATCAAGTTGTATATCTTCTAGAACAAATTTCAACTGACCTGCATCGTAAACCGGTTCGATATTATCTGCGAAAAAAGATCCTTTTTCAAAAAGCGAAGGCTTGCGGTAATTGTTCCATTGCTTAAGGCTTACGTGATAGGTTGCGTTAGGATAGGCAGGAACTACTTCTTTATTATCATTAAAAACGGTGCTCCCTCCACAATGATCGAAATGGAGATGTGAGATGATTACATCTGTCACTTCTTCCGGTTCGTAACCAATTTTACGTATCTCATCACGAATATCAACGATGTCGAAAGGACTAAAAAACTTTAACTTGTTGATGTGTTTGTCGCCCATTCCATTATCAATAAGAATTCGTTTTGTGTCGGTTTCAATGAAAAGGCAACGCATCGACATGATACACATGTTGTTTTCGTCGGTTTTATACTTGCGCGACCACTGTTTTTTTGGTACTGCTCCAAACATTACACCTCCGTCACCCATGAAATATCCCGATTCAATAATATGATACTTGAGCATATTTGTTGTATTTTTGTTGCAAATTTACTATTTCGTATTGAGATAATATGGCTTCCTAAGTTGATTTATATTTTTTTTAAGGTGACTTGAGTAAAAAAGTTAATAATGAAAATTCCCAATAAGAGAGAGAATATTGCAGAATACCTGCTCTATATGTGGCAGATAGAAGACCTAATTAGGGCTTATAGTCTGGATATAGATAAAATTCAACAATCTGTCATTAATACTGTATATCAAAGTGCTGAAGAAATAAAAAATAGCCGTGACTGGTATGAAGGACTAATCATAATGATGAAATCTGAGGGTGTTCAAGAAAAAGGTCATCTTCAGATAAATAAAAATATTATCATTGAACTGACAGACGTACACCTTCGTTTATTGAAGAATCCTAAGGAATCAGAATATATAGGTGTGTATTATAACACTTTACCCTATATTGTGGAGCTGAGATCAAAATCAGACAATAGAGATGTTCCTGAGTTGGAGACATGCTTTACGGCGCTGTATGGATATATGCTTCTTAAAATTCAGAAGAAAGAGATATCTAAAGAGACACAGGCAGCAATCACACAGATTACATCTTTACTTCGTTTGCTTTCAAAGAAATATAAAGAAATCAATCAGGAATAGTAGTTAAGTTTGTATAGAGAAAGGATTGCAATGTAAAAGATGCATTTGAAATAGGTTATCAATATGTTGAAACAGGAAAATATTTATTAGAATGGCAATAATTTCTGAGGCTATTAAATTGTTGGGAACTACAGAGAAAGAAACCCTAAAAGAACATTTTTTTTATGGGCTGGTTGAGAAGAATATCTTGGTGACAGGTGCTGATGGTCAGCTCGGCAGTGAACTAAAAGAGATGGTTCAGCATATTAATATGCCTTTTAGATTCTATTTTACTGATACGCACATTTTAGATATAACTGACAAGAATCAGGTAGATGAGTATGTAAGAATCAACAGGATAGAATATATTATCAACTGTGCAGCATATACTGCTGTAGATAAAGCTGAAACAGATAGAGACAAGGCTTTTGCTGTGAATGTAATCGGTGTGACGAATATTGCGGAGGTTTCTAAAAAGTATGATGCTAAAATAATTCATATATCAACAGATTTTGTTTTTGATGGTGAGTCTGATATTCCTTATAAAGAGTCGGATGTTGTCAGACCGATTTCAGTTTACGGTGAAACAAAATCAGAAGGAGAAAAAGTATTGCAGACGATAGCTAAAGAATGGATAATAATTCGTACAAGTTGGCTTTATTCATCCTTCGGTACCAATTTTGTAAAATCTATGATGCGACTTATGACTGAAAGAGATTCTTTAACAGTTGTTGAGGATGAAAAAGGAACACCCACCTATGCTGCCGATTTGGCAGAGATGATTATACATATTCTACAGTATGCAGAGGAGAAAGAGTGGAAAACAGGGCTATATCATTTTGCGAATAGAGGTGAGGTTTCAAGGTTTGATTTTGCACGGGAGATAAAAACTGTTGCGGGAATAGAGAATTGTGAACTTTTAGGCACAACATCAAAACAGTATGGAGCAGCTGCAAAAAGACCTCCATATAGTGCTCTTGATGTATCGAAAATTTCAGATGATTTTAAGGTAGAGATTCCGATGTGGAAAGATGCTCTCAGTCGCTGCATCATAAAACTAAAAACAGAGAAAGATAATATTTAGAATAACCAGATGAATTTTAAGGAAGAGATTGAACGGAGACGTACGTTTGCCGTTATAAGTCACCCCGACGCAGGTAAAACCACATTAACTGAAAAGCTATTGTTGTTCGGAGGTGCAATACATGTTGCGGGTGCAGTTAAATCAAATAAAATAAAAAAGACCGCTACATCCGACTGGATGGAGATTGAAAAGCAGAGAGGTATATCTGTAGCCACGTCAGTTATGGGGTTTGAATATAACGACCATAAAATAAATATACTTGATACTCCCGGTCATCAAGATTTTGCCGAAGATACGTTTCGCACGCTCACAGCTGTTGACAGTGTGATTGTTGTGGTGGATGTTGCAAAAGGTGTAGAAGTACAAACACGCAGACTTATGGAGATTTGCCGTATGCGGAACACCCCTGTTATGGTATTTGTAAACAAACTCGACAGAGAGGGTAGAGATCCATTTGAGATTCTTGATGAGTTGGAGGAGGAGCTTAAGATTAATGTGCGCCCGTTGAGTTGGCCGATTGATATGGGAGAGAGGTTTCGGGGTGTTTACAATTTGTATAGGAAGAGTCTTGATCTTTATAAACCAAGCAAACAGGTTGTCACTGAGTCGGTCCATCTGGATATTGAGTCATCGGAACTGGATAAACATTTGAATCCCAATTTATCAAAAAATCTTAGAAGTGAGGTTGAACTGGTAACTGAGGTTTACCCTGAATTCAATCATGACGATTACCTTGCGGGTAAACTAGCTCCTGTGTTTTTTGGTTCAGCTCTGAATAACTTTGGTGTGAAGGAGCTGTTAGACTGCTTTGTGTCGATTGCTCCATCACCTCGAAGTGTGCAAGCAGAAGAGAGGGTTGTAGAGCCAATGGAAGAGGCATTTACCGGTTTCGTGTTTAAGATACATGCCAATATGGATCCAAATCACCGTTCACGCATTGCTTTTGTTAAGGTTTGCTCAGGTAAGTTTGAACGTAATGTAAACTATAAACATGTACGTTTTAATAGGATGATGAAGTTTTCATCACCTACTGCATTTATGGCACAGAAGAAAGATATTCTAGATGAAGCGTATGCGGGTGATATCGTTGGTTTGCCCGATACAGGAAACTTCAAGATTGGAGATACGCTTACATCGGGCGAGGATATACATTTTAAGGGCTTGCCTAGTTTCTCTCCAGAGATGTTTAAATATATTGAAAATGCAGATCCTCTCAAATCGAAACAGCTATATAAGGGTGTAGAACAACTTATGGATGAAGGGGTTGCTCAGCTTTTTACCAACCAGTTTAATGGTAGAAAGATTATAGGTACGGTTGGACAACTTCAGTTTGAAGTGATTGAATACCGTCTATTGCACGAGTATGGAGCACAGTGTCGATGGAATCCAATACAACTTTATAAGGCGTGTTGGATTGAGAGTGATGATAAGGAACAGCTGGCCGATTTTAAAAAGCGTAAGTATCAATATATGGCTTTTGATAAGCAGAGTAGGGATGTGTTTCTTGCTGAGTCAAACTACATACTGATGATGGCTCAACAGGATTTCAAGAACATTCGTTTTCATTTCAGCTCTGAGTATTAGCCATATGAAGATTAACCTGTTTTAATGAGGTTATCATTCCTTTGTCGTACATGCTCTTGTAGAATGACTCAGTAAGGTCGTAATTAACCTTCTTCAGATCGTCGATTTTTGCCCATACTCTTACGGTGAACTCAAGAGATGTAGGATTTATTTTTGTCATCCTTGCGAAAGGTTCTGGTTGTGTTAAAACTCTGGGGTGCTCTCCTGCAATGCTCAGTAGCAATGATTTTACTTCATCCACATTGCAACCATAATCTACATTTATAATAATTACGGTTCGTAGGGTACCATCAATACTTCTATTATTTATAATATTGCCCGTGGATAATGGTCCGTTAGGGATATAAACAGTCTTATTGTCAGTTGTTCGTAATATAGTGTGTAATATGCCTATACTCTCAACTCTTCCCTCTAGATTCTGTGCAGTTATATAGTCGCCTCCCCTAAAAGGTTTGCTAAGAAGAATCATAACGCCTCCTGCAAAATTTGCTAGATTATCTTTCATGGCAAGTCCCACAGCTAATCCCACAGCACCAATTATTGCGGCAATAGAAATTGTTTTTACTCCTACAGCATTAATAATAATCATGAACAGTACTATAAACAGGAATGCCTGAAATACAGTTCTGAGAAACCCTTTTAGCACAACATCCCAAGGGCTTCTTTTGAGTACTTTCGCAAGAAATCCGTCTAGTTTAGTTATCAGAAAACGTCCGATAAAAAACAAAATGAGTGCGATTATGATATTAACAATCAGATCGATGCTCCATGTGAGGGCGTTGTCTAAGATCTGACTAATATCACCTTCTTTTATCAGTTCTCCGAATGTTGATTGAGCTTGAATAGTGATGCTGTCAACAGGAATAATTGTTTGTAATAGTAAGGACATCTACATCTATATTTTGATGATTTTGTAATTATTAAATACAAAAATACAAAAAAACGTCTATTTTTGTCAGTTATTATCTTTGTATGATTAAAATGAAACGATTATTTATTTGTTTGCTTATCAATACTGTAGTTATACACACTTTTGGACAATCAGTTGGCTATATGGAGTGGGTTGACCGTTCGGCTGAATATATCGAAAACGATCAGCTTGACAGTGCTGCCATAGCTCTTAATAATGCTATGATGACAGATCCAACGCATGAAAGCAATTCAATATTACTGCTCAATTTAGGTATTCTGCAGCGTCAGATGGAGAATTATGATAACGCTTATATATCTTTTACTGCCTCGCTTGCAAATAATCCTATTCCTGATATTGTTTTACATAATAGAGCGTCGCTTTTAGTTGATATGGGTAGATTTGATGAGGCAATGGAAGATTATAATGCTATAATAGCGAATTTTCCCAATGATGTAGAGGCATTTTATCGAAGAGGACTTCTACATTTGGAAAATAATAATAGGATGGAAGCTGAGGCTAACTTTAAGAGGTCCGAGGATATTGATCCTAATAATATGTACACAAAACTAAGCAAGGCTCTAATACTTAAGCTAGATGACAACTGGGAGGATGCTGAAAAAATATATACTGATCTGATTGAAAATGAACCAAACTTTGACTATATATTTTATCTGAATAGGGCTGAGTGTTATGTAAACACTAATCAAACATTTAAGGCGTCGAATGATTTGCTGTCTTTGGGCGATACTCAGAGAAATAATCCCTATTTTTATTTTTTAAGAGGAAGGGTGAGGCTAGACCAGTTTGACAAGACTGCTGCGAAAACTGATTTAGAGAGAGCTAAAGAGCTGGGTTATGATCCACTTATTGTGGATGAATGGCTCAAGAGGACGAAATAAATAAAAATATTATAAATATTAGTACACCCGGCGAGAATCGAACTCGCATCGTCGGAACCGGAATCCGATATTCTATCCATTAAACTACGGGTGCATTTTATTTTGTTATTTAAGGCATTTACGACAAAGGTAGAGCATATTATTTGTACTATTAAAGCTTAGGGGCATAAAATGCACCAAACTTTAAAACATTTGCTTTGTCACGTGTTTCATCTACTGTTAAACGAAGCTTGGTTGCATTAGTGTCAGGAATTCTAAGCAGTCGCTTATAGCCTATTGTAGTTCCTTTTGTCAATATTTCCCACTCATCATTAATCAATCCTTCAACTGTGAATTTTTCAATACGTTGACCTTTCATGATGTCCTCCTGTATCATAATAGTATTTATCGTTTCACCAAGAGTGATATTGTATTCTTTTGATTCACCCGGGCGAGCTTTCCATGATACATCTCCATCATTAAGTTTGTCAATGCTGAAAGTGTTGTTGATATATGCGCCGAACTGTTTAAGCCTTTCTGTGTCAATTTCATGTATCCTTCCTCTTGTGTCGGGCGGAATATTTAGCAGAAGTACAGAATTCATGCCAACCGACTGAAAATAGATGTCCACCAGCTCATTTAATGATTTCACCTGTTGATCCTCATCGGCATGATAAAACCATCCAGGACGGATTGAAACGTCAACCTCGGAAGGATACCAATATACTTTATTTGATTTTTCTATCAGGTCGCGGCTACCAAGATCTTCTGAAGTTGCAGATATATTCAAACGTATGTTCTCATTTATCTTTGTGTCATTTATATTTGGTTGAAGAGGAGTAACGCTCCATTCGGTTTCTCTTCCCAGACCTTCTTCATTTCCTACCCATCTAATATCATTCCCCATAATTGCTTTTAATGCAGAAGGTTGAAGACTGTCAATAATATTATAGAAACGCTGCCAGTTATACTCCTGTATCCTGCCTTCAGGACCTTCGCCATTGGCACCGTCAAACCATACTTCATCGATGTTACCGTAGTTGGTAAGCAGTTCTGTAAGCTGTTTAACAAAAAAATCATTATAAGCAGGTGAATTGCCATAAATCTCAGCATTACGATCCCATGGTGACAGATATATTCCGAACTTCATATTATATTTTTCACAGGCATCTCGAACCTCTTTTACAACATCGCCATTTCCGTTTTGCCATGGTGACGATGCAATAGAGTGTGAGGTAGTCTGAGTTGGCCACAAACAAAATCCATCGTGATGTTTAGCTGTAAGAATAATCATTTTGAAGCCAGCATCTTGTAGAGTTGTAACCCATTGCTCGGCATCAAAAGCAGTGGGATTAAATAACTTAGGATCTTCATTGCCATCTCCCCATTCTTTGTCATTAAAAGTGTTTATTCCAAAATGAATAAATGCTGTAAGCTCTAGCTGTTGCCATTCGAACTGACTTTGTGTTGGAGTAACATAAGCAGCAAGCTTTACTTTTTGATCGGATGTTACAAAAAAAGGAAAGGAGAGCTCTTTTTCGAAATATGTATTTGTTTTTTGGTTACACCCTGTGATGACTATTATCAGGGTTAATATTATAAATGTTATTTTTTTCATCTGTATATCATTATACGGTGTTAGCAAAGTTACGATTTTTGCGTTAACAACAAATAAAAACCACCCTTTTGAGGTGGTTTAAGTTGAGCACGTAATTTTTTTATAGATTAGATTCTATTTATTCAATAACTTAATTTAATCTGTCTGCAAAAGCGTTATATTAATATGTTTATTGATATAAGTATCGTTTTATACTTTTCTTAGGAGTTTTTTCGAATTCATTTTCCATAATCTCAATCCCACTTAATCTTTCGTACCTAGCAACTGATTTATTCAGTAAACCTTTGTTTGTTTCCATTATTTCTTTAAGCCTTTCAATAGAAATATTGTCAGCTTTTATAGCCTCTTTATCAGGATATATAAGGGCAATAAGCTTAGTGTCTCGCAAAACAACTACACTATCAGATATATAAGGTAGGTTGTTTAGTCGCGATTCAATCTCTTCGGGATAAACATTCTGACCGTTTGCAGAAAGGATCATAGTTTTTATACGGCCTTTAATAAATAATCTATTATTCTTCATAATTCCCAAATCGCCTGTTTTTAGCCATCCGTCATCAGTGAAAGTTGCTTTTGTAGCTTCAGGATTTTTATAATAACCACTCATCACATTTTCACCTCTGACCTGAATTTCACCTGGTATGTTTTCAGCGTCGGCAGAATCAATACGAGCCTCCATAATATCTTTTAGTATTGAGCCACAAGATGTTGGTACAAAATCGAGATGGTGATCGTATGCTATTAGCGGAGCACACTCAGTCATACCATAACCTACCGTAAATGGGAATTTTATTCTATGAAAAAAAGCTTCAACCTCGGCATTTAAAGCTGCGCCACCTATGATTACTTCTCTAAAATTTCCACCTAACGATTTGATAAGTGATTTTTTAATATTATTCAATATCAGCGTATCTATACCTTTAATTTTCAATAATAACTTAACAAAAGACATCGATATAATAGGTAAAATTTTCTTTTTGTATATCTTTTCAAATATAAGAGGTACAGTAATAATGAGATTCGGTTTTACTTCGTCAAGAGCCTTAATTAGATTCTGTGGTGTGGGCGATACACCCAAAAGTGTAATGTGAACACCAGAGGAAAGAGAATATAGAAAATCAAAAGCACATCCATAAACATGTGCCATAGGTAAAAAAGCAAGAATACGATCACCTGCAAATAGTAAATTTAGTTTTGCTGCGTACGTAATATTTCCTGCAAAATTGTTAGCTGTAATCATTACTCCTTTGCTGTAACCTGTTGTACCTGAGGTGTAGTTTACACAAACAACATCACCATTGTCAACTTCTGTATATTTTATGCTCTCTACTGAAAATCCATCTGGGTATCTTTGCTGGAATCTTGTATTTATTGATTTAACAATATTCTCAACTCCGTTATTAATGCTTTTTAGCAAGGCAAAAGAGGGTAATTCCAATACTGTAACCTTTATATTCTGTTTATTAATATTTTCCCATAATGAGTTATTGATAAATACAAGTTTTGAATCAGAATGGTCGATAATATGTTCTATACTCTCTGAATTAAACTCGTGAAGAATAGGTACAATAACAGCTCCATAGGTAATCGTTGCCATGAAAAGAATCGACCATGATGAGTGGTTTTTACCTACAAGTGAAATCTTATCTCCTTTTTCAATATTAAGATCCGAAAATAGTATGTGTATCTTTGCTATTTCACGTGCAAGTTCTCCATATGTATATGAAACATCACCTTTGTAATCCGTTAATGCCGGCAGATCCCAGTTTTGTTTAAAACTGTTCTCGTATATTTTTATAAAATTTTGTTCAATCATAACTTGTAAACATTAAACTGCACACTTTTGCTAGTCTTGTGCAAAAGTAATAGCTAAAAGCCTATTATCAAAGAAAAAATGATAATAAATTGATACTAAAATTGTATTTTTGCTGATTATGATTGATTATTCTGTATTTCAAAATAAAACTGCCGCTTATTATACTTTAGGGTGCAAGCTTAATTTTGCTGAGACATCGGCAATAGGCAGGCAACTTTATAACTCTGGTGTTACCCGTGCTCGCAAAGGACAACAGGCTGATATATGTGTAATTAATACATGTACTGTAACTGAGTTGGCCGATAAAAAAGGACGCCAGGCTATAAGAAAAGCAATTCAAGAGAACCCCAATGCCTTTGTTGTGGTTACAGGATGTTATGCACAATTGAAACCGGATGATATTTCTAAAATTAAAGGAGTAGATTTGGTTTTGGGTGCAGAGCAGAAGTTAGATGTAGTTAAATATATTGACGATCTAGGTAAAAAGGATAAGGGAGAGGTTATTATCTCAAAGACACACAAAATAAGATCATTTGTACCATCTGTTTCTGCAGATGATCGTACAAGATATTTCCTTAAGGTTCAGGATGGATGTAACTATTTTTGTTCGTTTTGTACTATACCTTTTGCTAGAGGGAGGAGCAGAAATGGTTCAATTGCTGATCTCGTAAAACAGGCTGAACAGATTGTTAAGGAAAATGGTAAGGAGATTGTTTTAACTGGAGTGAATATTGGTGATTTTGGACATACGACGAAAGAGAATTTTATTGATTTACTCAAGAGACTTGATAATGTGGAGGGTATTAAACGCTATCGTATATCGTCGATAGAGCCCAACTTGCTTTCGGATGAAATAATAGATTTCGTTGCTAATTCAAATAAGTTTGCTCCGCATTTTCATATGCCATTGCAGGCGGGAAGTGATGCTGTACTTTCACTTATGAAGAGGAAGTATGACACAACTCTGTTTCGTCATAAGATAGAAAAGATAAAAAATATTCTGCCTGATGCGTTTATAGGAGTGGATGTGATTGTTGGAGTGCGAGGGGAAACAGATGTTTATTTTTCTGAGAGTAGAGATTTTATACAATCGCTTGATATCTCTAAATTACATGTGTTTACCTACTCAGAGCGTCCGGGAACCCAAGCACTTAGTATCGACTATATTGTGGACCCGAAAACAAAACATGCTCGTAGCAAAGCTTTGTTGGATATCTCTGATGAAAAGCATAGAATGTTTATGGAGTCGATGAAAGGCACCAGAAAAAGAGTTCTTTTTGAGCATACAAAACGCGGAAAACGAATGCATGGGTTTACTGAAAATTATCTGAAACTGTACTCAGATTACAATCCTCAATATATAAATAGGGTGATAGATGTTGAGGTGGGAGAGTATGATGAAGATGAAATGGCAATGAAAGCAGTCTTTTAATGTATAACGAGGAGCAAAATAAGAAAAGTGTAGGTTATTCTCTACTGTACGCAGTGACATATCTTCATGCCATGCTGCCATTGTCGGCTCTTTATTTTATTTCGGATATTCTTTACTTGCTAATATATTATGTGGTAAGATACCGAAGAAGGATGGTTAGACGTAATATCAGAAATTCTTTTCCCGAGAAATCTGAAAAGGAAATAATCAGAATTGAAAAAGATTTTTACCATCATCTGTGTGACTACTTTGTGGAAACAATAAAGACTCTTCATATCTCTGATGATGAGGTGCAAAAAAGAATGAAATTTGAGAATTCCGAGGTAATAAATCAGCTTATAGCTGATGGAAATTCTTGTATCCTCAGTCTCGGGCATTATGGTAATTGGGAGTGGGTGACAACAATGAAGTTTCATTTACCACCTAATGTTAAACAAATATTTGTTTACAAAGAACTGCACTCAAATATATTTGACAAACTATTTCTTGAAATAAGATGTAGTTTTCAGGCAATTCCAATTGAAATGCGCAGTGTGTACAGAAAACTGATAGAATCAAAGAAAAATGGAGATATTGTTGTTGCAGGTTTTCTTACGGATCAGCGTCCTCCAAAAAATAAAGGCCACTATTGGACAAAATTTATGAATCAGGATACAGTTGTGCAAACAGGAATGGAGAAAATTGCTAAACTACTTAATCTTTCAATAGTCTATCTTGATATTACTAAAGTAAAAAGAGGTCATTATGTTGGTAAGTTTCATATTATCACTGTTGATGCTTCAAATGAACCTGAGTTTACTATAATGGAGAGATATATGAGTAAACTTGAGGAGACAATTGTAAGGGAGCCGGCATATTATCTGTGGTCACATAACCGTTGGAAGTTTGAAAAAGCACCAGCAGAAGAGGAATCCACAAAAGATGTGTCTACAGATAAAGAGAATGAGGTAAACAGAGAGAGTATTTTTGAAATTGATAGAGGTATATGAGCACAGTAAATCAACCTATTAAAACCTCAGTAGTGATTTTAAACTGGAACGGACGGAAGCTTGTGGAGCAGTTTTTACCTTCTGTGACAGAGCATACTCAAAGTGATGATACAAGGATAGTTTTTGCAGATAATGGGTCTACTGACGATTCTATATTGTTTATGAATACTTATTATCCCGATATACAGCTTATTACACTGGATAAAAATTATGGATTTGCTGACGGATATAATAAAGCACTGCAGGAGGTAAATTCTGAATATGTTGTACTTCTCAATTCTGATGTAGAGACAACACCCGGCTGGTTGCAAACTTTAATATCATATATGGATAATCATCCTGAGGTTGCTGCTGTTCAACCTAAAATACTTTCATATAATGAAAAACATATGTTTGAGTATGCAGGGGCCTCTGGGGGATTTATCGACAGGTTTGGCTATCCATTTTGTAGAGGCAGAATTCTTGAAGTGGTAGAAGAAGACAGAGGTCAGTACAACAGTGAGATTCCAATATTTTGGGCAACTGGTGCCTGTTTGTGTATAAGGATGAAGGATTTTACTGAAGTGGGAGGTTTGGATGGTCGATTTTTTGCCCACATGGAAGAGATTGATCTATGCTGGCGATTAAATGCAAGAGGCAGAAATGTAATGTGTATTCCATCATCTGTTGTATATCATGTTGGAGGAGCTTCTCTAAGCAAGGATAATCCTAAAAAGATGTATCTAAATTTCCGAAACAATTTATTGATGATATTTAAGAATGAGCCAAAAAAATCTTTCTTTTTCACCTTTTTAATACGTTTTATTTTTGATATTCTTGCTTATATTCATCTATTATTAAAGAGAGAATTTAAAAGTGCATATGCAATTATTGAGGCTTATAGGGATTTTCTTAAGATGAGAAAGTTGTATAAGTTAACTCGAATAGAGAATATAAAAAAAACAACGGTAAATAAAATACCCTCACAATACAACAAAAGTATACTTCTGCAATTCTATACAGGTAAAAAAAAATATAATTCAATTTTTGGAGAATAGGTTCTATCTATTCGAAATTCAGACTTAGAGTTATCATTCTAGATGTTGCTTTAGATAAAGCGTTAGAGTACATTAGCAATTCTGCATCTTTTAAATTATCTCTATTTTTATCTAGAATATCTATTAATCCAAAACCGAATTTTATTTCTGGTGCCAGCTTAAACATTGGTAAATAAAAATCACATCCTATACCAATCTCTACACCAATATCATTTTGTTTCAAAAGAACAGCAAGTTCTTTTTTCTGTGTCAGCTCAAGATTCATAAACCCTCCTAGTAATCCATATGGTCGGAAATTATCAATTCTAAGTGAAGATACTTTAAGTTGAATAGGTAGTGAAATATAGTTGTTTCGTATCCGTGTTCTGAATTCTTCACCTGAGGTTTGCTCTTTGAAAATAAATAGCTTATCACCTAAATGCAAAGAGGGTATTAATCTTAAGCTTATGGTTTTGTTCAAATAAATATCACTAATTAATCCTACAGTAAACCCAGGTGAGTACTTTGGTATTTCAGAAAACCAAATTTCGCCATTTTCATTTTCAAATCCTGCATGTGTCAGGATAAGATCTTGTGCATGTATACCAAGTGTGAAACCTAGATGGAACAGCCTTCTGTCTACATATGGCTGATTTTGAAGTTTTCGGTGTTGAGCATTTAAATTTACCGAAAGTGTCAGTAGCAAGAGAAAACATATTATTTTAGGTTTCATAAAAATTAAACGAAAATTTTTATAAGTTATTGTTTTCTCTTTTAAGAATTTCACTTTAGGTATATACACATAGTAGCAAACTATTATTTGAACTTCATTTATATGTATTGTTCCAAAAAACAGTAAAATATAACGGAAACATTTTTTTGATAAAATAAAAACTGTAACTTTGCACAATATAAAAATCAATTACAATAACTAATTCTTAACTTATTATGGCTTACGTAATAGACGACACATGTATTGCTTGTGGTTCATGTATAGACGAATGTCCTGTTGATGCAATCTCTGAAGGTGATATTTATGTAATAGATCCTGAACTATGCACAGATTGTGGTGCATGCGCAGATGTATGTCCCACTGAGTCAATACACCCAGCATAGACTACTGGTATTGAAGAGAAGAGGTCGGACAGGAAATGTCCGGCCTTTTTTTATAAGGTTTTTTATTTTAATAGTATTTCATGGTTGGATAAATGAATAAAAAAAACGTCTCCGGAAAGGAGACGTTTTTTTATGATAAATAACCCGAATTGGTTATGCATTTACTTTTGCCATATGAGCAATAAGATCAAGTAGTTTTACTGAGAAAGCCCATTCGTTGTCATACCATGACAATACTTTTACAAATGTAGGACTTAATTGAATACCACCTTTTTCATCAAAAATTGAAGTGTGAGGATCTCCAATGAAATCGCTAGATACAACTGCTTCATTAGTATATCCTAGAACACCTTTTAATTCGCCCTCTGATGCTTCTTTCATTGCAGCACAAATTTCTTCATATGAAGTTTCTTTTTCCAGACGAGCAGTAAGGTCAACAACAGATACGTTGAGTGTAGGAACACGAAGTGACATACCTGTAAGTTTTCCGTTAAGCTCAGGAATAACTTTACCCACTGCTTTTGCAGCTCCTGTTGATGAAGGAATAATATTACCTGAAGCAGCACGTCCACCTCTCCAATCTTTTGCAGAAGGACCATCAACGGTTCTCTGTGTGGCAGTAGTTGAATGTACTGTTGTCATTAATGCTTCTACAATACCAAATTTGTCATTAAGAACTTTAGCTATTGGAGCTAAACAGTTTGTTGTACAAGAAGCGTTAGAAACGAATTGTTCACCTTTAGAATATGTATTATGGTTTACACCTACAACATACATACGAGTGTCATCTTTTGAAGGTCCAGACATAACTACGTATTTAGCACCAGCATCAATGTGTGCTTGAGCTTTTTCTTTAGTAAGAAACAGACCGGTAGATTCTACTACATATTCAGCACCGATTGCGTCCCACTTAAGGTCTGCGGGGTTTCTTTCAGATGTTACGCGAACTTCTTTTCCGTTTACAACTAATTTGCCATCTTTTAGATCAATAGTTCCATCGAACTTACCATGGATACTGTCATATTTTAACATATATGCAATATAATCTACATCAAGCAAATCATTTATACCCACTACTTGCACATCATCTCTCTGTTGAGCAGCACGGAAAACTAAGCGTCCTATGCGACCGAATCCGTTAATACCTACTTTAATCATACTTTATTGAATTTTATTAGTTAAAAGTGTTTTTTAAATTATATATCCCTAAAATCTAATCGAATCGCAAAAATACAATTTCTTTTCTATTGAATGAAATATTTTCAATCAAAAAACTGTAAATTATAACAGTAACCTCATCATTATACGTTCATCATCGAGGTTTTTTTCGAATTTATAGCCAAAACGGGTGTTTAATCGAAATGAATTTCGATTTTCTTTTAACAATATTGTGTAGATAGATTCCAAACCGAGTGATTTTCCATGATCGTGAATTCTACTCATTACATCTGCGGCAACGGCTTTTCCCCAGTATCTTTTGTCGCCAACGTAGCCAAATAGCTCAGCGTCTTTTTCATTGATGCTTTTAAGTCCTCCAATAACTATAGGTTGGTCGTTGTGCCATCCTACAATAACCCAATAATCGGTACGTGTTTTAAGACTTTCGTACCATTTTCTCTGCGACTCTCTGTCGAAATCGGGAGTTATTGTAAGTCTTTTAATCTCAGGATCGTTAAGCCATTCCCACGATTTTTCAAGTGCAACCTCATCCATCTCCTTAATCTCAAGCTCTATTATTCTTCTAAATTCCATTTTAAAGTAATTATTAAATTATTAATCAAAAAATATGATACAAGTGTGGAATATATTAACAATAAAAATGTATTTTTGTTGAATATCATATTGTTATAATCATTATTCTTCTGTTTGTAGATCTTTTCTATGCGTAATACAATACACTATAATAATTTGACACCTCTGTTATATCTAGTTAACATCTCTAGAAGTTTTATTTAAAACAAATAAGTTGAATGAATGTTTTGAGCTGATTGATTCTCTTAAAAATTCGTTGAAATTCACTATCTTTGTACTCTAATTTTAGCATTAACAATCTTTCATGTAGTATTGATTTTAATACTAATTAAGAGCAAAAAATTAAAAATATGGCCGACGATAAAAAAATTATTTTTTCTATGGTGGGAGTGAGTAAAACATTTCCGCCGCATAAACAGGTACTTAAGGATATCTACCTCTCGTTTTACTATGGTGCCAAGATTGGTATTATCGGCTTGAATGGCTCAGGAAAATCTACACTATTGAAGATTATTGCCGGGATAGAAAAAGAATATCAAGGTGATGTTGTTTCAGATAAAAGTTTTTCTGTTGGTTATCTTGAGCAGGATCCTCAACTTGATGCTGACAAGACTGTCATTGATATTGTTCGTGAAGGAGTGAAATCTACTATGGATTTGCTTGCAGAATACGAGGAAATTAATCTGAAGTTTGGGCTGCCAGAGTATTATGAAAACGAAGATAAAATGAATGCTTTGTTTGCACGTCAGTCCGAGTTACAAGATAAATTGGATGCCAGTGATGCATGGAGTATTGATAATAGACTTGAACGAGCCATGGATGCTTTGCGTTGTCCACCTGAAAATCAGCCTATTCATGAATTGTCGGGTGGTGAACGACGTCGTGTGGCTCTTTGTCGTCTGTTATTACAGGATCCTGATGTATTGCTTTTAGATGAGCCTACCAACCATTTGGATGCTGAGTCAATAGATTGGCTAGAACAACATTTACAGCAGTATAAAGGTACTGTGATTTGTATTACACATGATCGATATTTCCTTGATCACGTGGCAGGATGGATTCTTGAGCTAGACAGGGGTGAGGGTATTCCTTGGAAGGGTAATTATACTTCTTGGCTGGAACAGAAAACAAGAAGGATGGAACAAGAGGAGAAGCAGGCAAGTAAGAGACGTAGAACTTTAGAAAGAGAGCTTGAGTGGATAAATATGGCTCCTAAGGCACGTCATGCAAAGGGAAAGGCGCGCATCAATTCATATGAGCAGATGTTAAATCAAGATCAAAAAGAGCGTGAAGAAAAATTAGAAATATTTATTCCGAACGGTCCTCGATTAGGTAATAAAGTAATTGAAGCACATGGAGTCTCTAAAGCTTTTGGTGAAAAATTGTTATTTGATGATCTTAATTTTATGTTACCACCGAACGGGATTGTAGGAGTGATTGGTCCTAACGGTGCTGGTAAAACCACTCTATTCAGACTGATTCAAAGTATGGAAATACCAGATTCAGGAAAATTTGAGGTGGGTGAAACAGTGGTAACGGCTTATGTTGATCAGGCACATGAGGCTATAGATCCTGATAAAACTGTGTATCAGGTTGTTTCTGGAGGATCTGAGTTTGTGAAAGTTGGAGGAAGAGAGATAAACTCAAGAGCTTATTTGGCGAGATTTAATTTTTCGGGCGCAGATCAAGAGAAGCTTTGTGGAGTACTTTCGGGCGGTGAGCGAAATCGATTACATTTAGCCTTAACGTTGAAGGTAGGAGCTAACGTTTTGTTGCTTGATGAGCCTACCAACGATATTGATGTTAATACTTTACGTGCGTTGGAAGAAGGTCTTGAATCTTTTGCTGGTTGTGCAGTTGTAATTTCACACGATAGGTGGTTTCTGGACAGAATTTGTACTCATATTCTTGCTTTTGAAGGTAACTCGGAGGTTTTTTACTTTGAAGGATCGTACAGCGAGTATGAGGAAAATAAAAGAATGAGATTAGGTAATATGGAGCCGAAAAGAGTGAGATATAGAAAGTTGTAGAATAATATATTTTTTTGATTCTTAGATTAATTTATATAATAAAACACAATTAATCACTAGTAAACAGGACGCTATGATGACAAAAAAAGCAATGCTATTTGTATTGGCAATCATTTTGAGTAGTGTTCTTTATGGTCAAAATATCCTACTTGAAGGTGAGATTTTGGATGCTAGATACTTAACTCCAGTGCCATATGCTGTAATATATATTCAGAACACTATTAACGGTACAATAGCTGATAATGTGGGAAAATTTTCTCTTGAAGCTTCATCCTCATTAAATAATGTAACACTTGTTATTTCTAGAGAAAAATATAATCTTAGTTATATAAATGTTGAAAAAGAATCGAAGTCTGATATAGTTGTTTTTCTTGAACCAAATAGTTTCCCTGGAAATTCTATAGAGTATCAGAATGCTGCTGCAGCCACATCAAACAGGTTTACTTCTACAATAAACAGAACGACAGAACTAGTAAAGGATGACTGGATACCACTTGGTAATCCAGAAACTAGTGGGTTTGATTTTGGACGTACTCAAACATCTATTACTTACAACCCTATCGAAGGTGTGCGGTTGCGTGCAGGTGTTGCGTCTAATTCAAAATTTAATCCTCATTTTTTTATTAATAGTTATGTTGCATATGGTTTTTATGATCAAATGATAAAATATCGTGGAGAGCTGTCTTACTCTATTGACAAGAAAGTCTACCATGAGAATGAGTTCCCTAAGAATAAAATTGCTTTAGTTTACGAAAATGATCTTTACTCGCCGGGCGAGATGCATCCTCGATCACCAAACAATATGCTATTGATAACTCATAGAAGATCAGAGAATGAAGCTACTTATCGTAATTTTGTAGAGATGAATTATGAGAGGGAGTATAAAAATGGAATTGCCCATATTTTATGGTTGAGGAAAGCGAAAATGGTTCCACAGGGTGATTTGAGGTTTGATTACCATATGGATGATTTAGTTTTAACTGATACAGAACTCTATACTTCGGAAGCTGGGTTTCTTATACGATACTCTTTGAGAGAGGCCTATGAGCAGCAGAAAAGGAAAAGAAAATCGATAGAAATGATGAGTCCGGTTTTCTTTTTATCTCATATTATGGGCAGTTATAAGCAGTTTGATAAATTTTATACTTATCATCGTTCAGAATTCTCTCTACAGAAACGTTTTCTATTGGGATATGTTGGTCAGTTGGATGTTGTAGGTGAGGGTATGAAAGTATGGAACAGTGTACCCTTCCCTTTGTTGGTGTATCCCAACCAGAGGCAAAAACATAATATTGAAAACAGTGCTTTTTTTCTTAATCGAGCCTTGGAGTTTGTTGCTGATCAGCAATATAGTTTGAGATTTACTTTTTCGGGTGATGATTTGCTATTGGCAAAGATTCCAATTCTTAATCAGATGCAAATGAGAGAGTTGATATCTGTACGAGGATCTTATGGACGGTTGAGTAAAAAAAACACACCTGGATTTGCCTATCTATACAACTTTCCTGAGGTGTCATCTGAATATGGCTCTAAACCTTATATTGAAGGTACAATTGGAGTAACAAATATATTTGGATTACTTCGAGTAGAATATGTTCATAGGTTTACTTATCGCGATAAACCTGAAGCTTTGTTAGGAAAAATTAGAGTTGATATTATGCTGTAAAAATGAAGAATTGGATAGGACAAATAAAGAAGAGCTTAACTGATATATGGATTAATGTTTTTTGGAAAAAACCTAATCATTTGTGGGCTCTTAAGGTTACCATTTCTATTACCGCACTATTGATACCTGCTGAATTATTATTTCACAATTCATTTATTGCAACTACGCTTGCACTGGGTGTTGTGGCTATGGCACTAGGTGAAACAGATGTTCATCCAAGAGGAAGGTTAAAGTCGGCGTCAATTGCTCTAATTTTATTCTTTACCACAAGTAGTCTGGTGGAGCTGCTTTTTGAGACTTCAATATTCTTTAGTCTGCTTATACTTGTTATTGTTTTTTTGTTGACAATTATAGGAGGACTAGATTCAAGAATGCAGGGTGTGACTTTTGGCACCTTACTTATTTTTGTTTACACAATGTTAGGCGCTGAAACCACTGAAAGATGGTTTTATCAGCCTGTACTTTATACTGTTGGTGCGTTTGCTTACTCTTTTGTTTCGATATTTTTATTATCTAAGAAGCCATACAGATTACTGGAAGAGCAAATTGCACGTGGATTTCATTATTTAGCGGAGTACATAGACTTGAAAGCTAATCTTTTTCCAAGTAATCCTCAATCTCAAATACCAATTAGAAATCAACTTGCTCAAAAAAATATTGATCTGGCACAGCAGATTGAAAGTTGTAAGGATCATCTTTATAGTTACTCTCAGGAGAGTGGTGAAGAGTGCAGGTTTGTTGTTAACAGATATTACCAAAAATGGTTTCTTCTTCAGGAGATGCAGGAACGAGCTATTTCGAGCCATGAACAGTATGATTTATTGAGTCGAGAGGTTAAGAATCCTGAGTTGATTAGTGGATATGGACAGTTGATGAGAGAGATTGCCCAGGCTATACATATATATGCTGATTCACTATTGACGGATCAGATTTATAAACATCCAATTTCTTTGCAATGGACGGTTACAGCGGTGCAGAAATTGCTTAAAGAGGAGAGAGGAGAACCTCATTATCTAACACTATCATTGTTAATTCGTAATTTAATGGGGCTGGAAAAGAATCTACGAGAAGAAGGGACGATAAGCGCACAGATTGATGTCACTGTTTTCAATAGTAGAAAACCAGAAAAAAACAAACTGAAAACCTTGTTGAAGGCTGGACATCCGCGTTTTAAGTTTGCGATTCGTCTTACACTTAGTTGGATTTTAGGTTACTGGATAATCAAATTGCTACATATAGATAAAGGAGGATGGATTTTGCTCACATCACTGATAGTATTTCAGCAAACATACAGTGCTACTCGTATACGACTGTTCCATCGTATTTTTGGTACTATTGTGGGTGTTATTCTAGGTGTTTTATTATCCCATTTACTGCCGACTTTAGTGGGTCAGATTTTGCTACTTATCACATCAATTTATCTTTTTTTCTATTGGGTGAAAAAAAATTATGTTGTTGCGGCTGTTTTTATTACTATTTATGTTTTGGCATCGTTTAATATACGTGATAATCAGGGAGTCGCAGTTATGTTACCTAGAATTATTGATACACTGATTGGTGGTGTTATTGCTTATTTAGTGGTGAGATTTGTGTGGCCTGACTGGCAATATAAACAATTACCAACGCTTTTGATTACTGCTTTATACAAAAACAAACGCTATTTTGATAGTATATATAAGGGATTGGTCTCTGAAGAGGATTACTTACATTACAGACGTACAGCTTATAATGCGGATAATTCACTTGCTGCTGCCTGGAAAGGCATGAGATTAGAGCCACGTAAAACAAGAATGTTTCAGAACAGTGCATTTAATCTTACCAACTTGAATCATGCGCTGCTTTCGTATATTTCTGCTTTTGGAGTGCACAAACATGCTGATGAACTGACGTGTGAAGAACGTGAGTTTTGTGAAGCTGTGAGTAATGTTTTACAGTTTGTTGTAGAGTTGTTGAAAGATAATGCTGGTAAATCTCAACTTGAAACGCTTGTTCTTACCACAACCTTATGGGAGGATAATCTTGACAAACTACTTATGAATGAGGTTAATAAAAGGGCTGCACTTATTTATAATATTGCTCATGTGTCGCGTCAAATACTGATAGAATCAAAAGATATTGTTTGAAACGTGATAGTTTCAACCGTTGGGTCTACAGTATATAAAAGAAAACATTTTTATATTATCTTTGTATTCAAATTTATATTTTATTTTTCGAATAGTTTAGGAAACAGTTAAAAATATCAATTGTTATATTTAGTTGAGTGTTATATTCATTTTGATTCAGTGTGGATTTGAATAGATTAAAAGACAATTAAATAGGAAAGAGATTGTAAGTTAATGATTACAATATTAGGTATAGAATCTTCCTGTGACGATACATCTGCAGCGGTGATCCGAGATGGTGTCATACTTTCTAATGTGGTTGCAAGCCAAGCTGTGCATGAACGTTATGGTGGTGTGGTACCTGAACTGGCATCACGTGCCCATCAGCAAAACATAATTCCTGTTGTGCATGATGCATTGAAGTTAGCCAAGATTTCGAAAGAAGATATTTCGGCTGTAGCGTTTACACGGGGACCTGGACTACTAGGCTCTTTACTCGTTGGAACATCTTTTGCCAAGGGTTTAACCTCAGCACTCAATATTCCTATTATTGAAGTTAACCACCTACAAGCTCATGTTTTGGCCCATTTTATCAAAGAGGATAAAAATGATATGAATCAACCTTCTTTCCCTTTTCTGTGCCTTTTAGTGTCAGGTGGTAATTCACAGATAATACTTGTTAAGTCGTATGATGAAATGGAAATAATAGGTAAAACAATTGATGATGCTGCGGGTGAAGCTTTTGATAAATGTGCAAAAATCATGGGATTAGGTTATCCGGGCGGCCCGGTAGTTGATCAGCTGGCAAAAATGGGCAATCCAAATAAATTCACTTTCAATAAACCTCGCATTGATGGATATGATTACAGTTTCAGTGGTTTTAAAACTTCATTTTTGTATTTTTTGAGGGATAAGTTGAGACTAGACAGTGATTTTGTTGAGATACATAAGAATGATCTGAGTGCATCTCTTCAGAAAACAATAGTGGATATATTGATGGAGAAACTGTTAAAAGCTTCAGAAGATCTTGGAATAAATGAGGTTGCAATTGCAGGTGGAGTATCGGCTAATACAGGTGTGAGAAATGCTTTTGAAGATAATAGCCGAAAATATGGTTGGAAGACACATATTCCAAAATTTGCATATACTACTGATAATGCTGCTATGGTGGCTATTTCAGGTTATTATAAATATCTTAATAAAGATTTTGCAACTCATGATATTACACCTTTTGCGAGAGTTTCTATTTGATTACGGAGGTAATTGTTAAAAATGTAAATAACCTGACGCGATTATAATAACTTAATTACATTTTATTATTTACAATATAAAGAAGAAAAATATATTAGAGTGATGGAGGAAAACAAAAAGAGTCTCAATTTTATTGAACAGATTGTAGAAAATGATTTGAAGATGGAGAAAAATGATGGAAGAATACAAACTCGTTTTCCACCAGAACCAAATGGTTATTTGCATATCGGTCATGCTAAAGCAATTTGTTTGGATTTTGGTATTGCTGAAAATTATGGAGGAATTTGTAATCTCAGATTTGATGACACCAACCCTGTGAAAGAGGATGTTGAATATGTAGATTCAATAATGGAAGATATTAAATGGTTGGGATTTCATTGGGAAAATGTTTATTATGCTTCCGACTATTTTCAACAATTGTGGGACTTCGCCATTAAACTAATTAAGAATGGTAAGGCGTATGTAGATGAACAATCGGCTGAGGAGATTGCACGTCAAAAGGGCACACCTACTACATCCGGTATTAATAGTCCGTTTCGAGATCGTCCAATTGAAGATTCTTTGGAACTGTTCAATCAGATGAATAGCGGCGATATTCCAGAAGGTAAGATGGTTTTACGGGCAAAAATAGATATGTCATCTTCAAATATGCATTTACGTGACCCTATAATTTATCGTGTTATTCATATTCCACATCATCGTACAGGTACAACCTGGAAGGCCTATCCAATGTATGACTTTGCACATGGACAGTCTGATTATTTTGAGGGAGTTACCCACTCGTTATGCACGTTAGAGTTTGAGGTACACCGACCTCTTTATGATTGGTTTCTAGATCAGCTTGCCGAAAACGATTATCGCCCACGTCAGATTGAGTTCAACCGTCTTAATCTCACCTACACGATGATGAGTAAACGCAAGCTACTTCAGCTTGTACAAGAGAATCTAGTGACGGGGTGGAATGATCCGCGTATGCCTACGATAACAGGAATGCGTCGTAGGGGATATACACCTCAGGCTATTCGAAATTTTGTTGACTCGATAGGTTATACTAAATATGATGGCATAAATGACATGTTACTTCTGGAGTATGCAGTGCGTGAAGATCTAAATGCACATGCTATTCGCGTATCTGGAGTAATTGATCCT
>CAZURM010000015.1:0-6275 GCA_964622945.1 uncultured Proteiniphilum sp. | reverse complement strand
TGAGGGTAATGTTACAGAAGTATATGCCGAATATTTTCCTAATACAAAGAGCGGCATGCCTGAAGCCAACAGAAGAGTGAAAGGAACAATTCATTGGGTATCTGTACCACATGCTCTAAATACAGAAGTGAGATTATACGATCGTCTGTTTTTAGTAGAAGATCCTGCTGGTGAGAAAGAAAAAGATTTCAAAGATTTACTTAATCCTGACTCTCTTGTTATCAAGAAAAATTGTAAGGTTGAAGAATATCTAAAAAATGCTCAACCAGGTGATAGCTTTCAATTTCAACGTATAGGCTACTTCAATGTTGATATAGATTCCACTCCTGAAGATATGGTTTTTAATCGAACAGTGGCGCTAAGAGACTCCTGGAAGAAAAAATAGCTAAAAGTAAGCGAGATTAAAAATGAATGACAATGATATTGATATTACATCGCTCGTAGAAAAGTATGAAAATATGCGAGTTCTTGGCAAGAAAATGTATTTCGATGCTGATGAATTTGCACATCTTGCAGATTTCTATCACTCTGAAGGTGATAATACAGAGGCTGAACTTCTTATTGAGGAGGGTCTTACGATGCATCCAGGCAGCTCGGAGCTTATGACTTTAAAAGCCAGACAGTTGGTAATTTCAGGTAAATACAAAAAAGCCCTGAATTTTATGCGGCATCTATCTGAAGATAATGATTTAGAACTCCCATTACTCAGAATTGAGGCTTTGCTCCATATCTCACACTTTGATGATGCTAAAAAACTGACTGATAAATTACTTAGTAGAGACCTTAATGAAGAGGATTATTACTACGTTATAACCGAAGTGGGATTTCTTCTAAACGATGTGGATAAATTCGATTGTGCTATTAAATATCTCGAAGATAGTATAAAAATTAACAATTTAAATCTTGATGTAATAGTAGACCTTGCTTATGCATATGAAATGAAAGGAGAATTGGTAAAGGCAATTGAATACAATAATGTGCTAATCGATATAAATCCTTACTCTTTTGATTCATGGGTTAATATTGGTAAGCTGTTTACAATGAACGAACAGTATAATAAAGCTATTGATTCATTTGACTTTGCATTAACAATAAATGAAAATGAGTTATCTGTTTTAAAAATGAAAGCTATGGCTCTTTTCTTAAACGATAATATAGAAGAAGCAATTTCAATTTTTAGAAAATGTCTTGCAATATCTCCTAATGACAATGCTGTTTATGACTCTCTGCTTGAGGCATATGCAGCTATTGAAAAATATGAAGAGATGATGAACTTAATCGATCTTAGAGAAGAGCAAATTGGAAGCGATGGAGTTATTTCACGTCGTGTGTTTGTTTATCTTAGTAAAGGTGATTATGATACTGCAAAATTATATTTTTCTCAGATACCCGAAGAAGAAAAAAACACTTTAGAATACCATATGCTTGAAGGAGAACTAGCATTTTATGAAGAAGACTTTAATGCTGCAGAAGCTGCATATATAAAAGCTGCTTTAATATCAGAAGGTAATGAAGAAATAATAGATAAGCTTGCTAATGTATGTGTAGCTCAGGAAAAATATAAAGAAGCAGCTGATTATCTAGAAGAACTGTTATTGATTTCACCAGAGTTTCCAACTGCTAAATCAAGACTTGCTTTTATGCGATTTGAGATTGGCTCAAAAGAACCATTTGACGATATTATGGAACAGTTTACTGATGAGGAGTTACGTGAACTTCTTAGCCTGATTATGGGAATTAATAAAACCGATTTAACCGATTTCAATCGTGATAAAATTATTACTCGCTTAAATGAGGCCCGTGAGAATAGAGTATTATTTAAAAACATCAAATATTAAATTGTTTTAATCCGAATTAATTTTGATTTAATCTTAAAGTTTAAGAGAAAAACTTAAATTTGTAATATTAACACAAAACAAATACCTTTAAAACTGACAAAAATAATTTTGAGTTTTAAAATTAATAGGCATGGTTTTTGTAAATTATGTAATAGTTGCAAAAAGTCCTTCTTAATAAAAGAAGAGAACTTTTTAAAACTGATAAAAAGTTAAACAATAATACAAGAAATTTTTATGGCATTTATTTGGATTATATTTATTGGCATTGCTCTTTTGGGATGGATAGTGCAAACAAGATTACAGAATCGTTTTAAGAAATATTCTAAAATCCCATTAAGAAATGGTATGACAGGCAAAGAAGTAGCTGAAAGGATGCTACATGAGAACAACATTTATGATGTACAGGTTATATCAACAAGAGGACAACTTACTGATCATTATAACCCACTAAATAAAACAATAAATCTTAGTGAACCTGTATATGGTAGTAATAGTGTTGCAGCAGCAGCAGTAGCAGCACACGAAACCGGTCATGCTCTACAGCATGCTAAAGGATATGCACCTTTAAAAATGCGTTCCGCTTTAGTGCCCATTATATCATCTACTTCAAAGTGGGTGATGTGGATATTACTACTAGGTATCATTTTGATTGAGTCATTTCCGTTTTTACTTTGGTTTGGTATTACTATTTTTGCCCTATCAACTCTTTTTAGCTTTGTCACTTTGCCTGTAGAAAAAAATGCGACTAATCGTGCATTAAGATGGCTCAGAAGTGCGGGTATAACCGATGTAAGTAATCATGCTCAGGCAGAAGATGCTTTACGTTGGGCTGGATATACATATGTTGTTGCGGCACTTAGCTCTCTTGCAACTTTGCTTTATTACATAATGATAGCAATGAATGGTAACAGAAGATAGTATAATCTAATTAATTAGATTTTGCTATACGATACAGCTTTCCTGAGTCAGTTACTGCGTAAAGTTCCCCATCACTACCAGTGCAAATATCACGAAATCGTTCGTCTTCATTTTCTAATAATCGTTCTTCACCAACTACCTTATTATTTTCTATAACTATTCGGGCAATATGCTTACTGCTTAAACCACCTATAAAAAGATTATTTTTCCATTCAGGAATAATGTCTGAATTATAAAAAGCCATACCACTTGGCGAAAGTACAGGATCCCAATAATATACAGGTTGCATCATTCCTTCTTTTTGAGTGATGCCATCGCCAATTGTATTTCCATTATATTCAATACCGTATGTTATAATTGGCCAGCCGTAATTTTTGCCAGGTTCAATTATATTAAGTTCATCACCTCCACGGGGCCCCATTTCACTAATCCAAAGCTCTCCAGTTTCAGGATGAATATCTAGCCCTTGTGGATTACGATGACCGAAACTGTAAATTTCAGGAAGGACGCCTTCTGTATTTATAAAAGGATTTCCTTGCACAGCATTTCCTTCAGGCGTAATATGTATCACCTTACCATGAGCTGTTTCAAGTTTTTGAGCATTGTAGCGAGTCTCCAGACTAGACCTTTCGCCTGTTGTGATAAAAATATTACCATTCTTGTCAAATATAATACGGCTGCCAAAATGCATACTATTATCGAAATAGGGTATAGCGCGGTAAATTATTTTAAAATCTTCAATAGTTGTTTCATCATCAGACAATCTACCTTTCCCTACAGCTGTTAGTGATCCAAGTGCAGTTTTTTCAGCTAATGTAAAATATAGCATACGACTTGTTAAAAAGTCTGGTGCAGGAGCCACATCCAGTAAGCCTCCCTGATTTCTATCATCTACTTCGGGAAACCCTTCAATTTTTTTACCTACAGCTCCATTTTTAGTTACAATACGCATTGTCCCATTTCTTTCTGTTATAGCTAAGCGTTCGTCAGGTAAAGCCGTAACAGCCCATGGATTATCTAATTCAGATGAAATAACTATTGCATCATAAGGAGTATCGGTTTCTACTCCTGCAATTCTTGTTTGTTCATCAAAAGCCGGTATATAATCTGTATTCGGCATTTGTGCCTCTACTGGGGGTAATTTATCTCGTATATATTCTTCCTCATTGCTTGTTTTTCGTTCATCGCAAGCTGCATTTAAAAATAGGAAAGATAACGAAAAAGATGCTGTGATTATTAAATGTTTCATATAATTGATTTATTTAATAGTTGATTCCAATAATAAAAACAACTGTTTAACTATAATTGTTTCAAGAGGTTGTAATAAAATGCGAAATAACCTTTGGATGTATAAATAATCACTCTATCTGAAATAAATCAGTCATCATTAAAAAATACAGCTTATATACATCATGTATATACTAAAAACAGCAATAATCTGTTTTATTAAATCGTATTTTGAAAATTAAATTTGCATGATATAAATGAGTTTATTGTTTAATACAAAATTATTAGTTTTATTATACACTTAATCAGTTAGAACAATATGTGAATTACAATTTCTATTATCTTTGTTGTAATAATTCAGTTGTGAATGAAAAAAACATCTATATATTTTCTACTGTTCCTTCACTTAATATCATTTGATATTGAAGCACAAGATTTTAAGCCGATAATTTATAGGATAAATATAAAGGAAAATATTGGCAGTAACACATGGATATATTTAAGAAATGGACTTCATGAGGCACAGAAAAGTAATGCCGATGCAGTTCTCTTACATATGAATACATATGGTGGAAGAGTTTTAGAAGCTGATTCAATGCGTACAGCTATTCTTAACTCGAGTATACCTGTTTACGTATTTATAGATATAAATGCAGCATCAGCAGGAGCTTTAATTGCAATTGCTTGTGATAGTATATTCATGAGAAGTAGTGCATCTATAGGTGCTGCCACAGTTGTAGATGGAAGTACTGGAGCTGAGGCTCCTGATAAATATCAATCATATATGAGAGGTATAATGCGAGCTACTGCCGAAAGCCATGGAAGGGTCGTTGTAGTAGAAAATGGTGATACAATAAGTAGATGGCGACGCGACCCTTCTGTAGCAGAAGCTATGGTAGACGAACGTATAGTTATATCGGGTTATGCTGATTCAACACAAATATTAACTTTAACAGCAAGCCAAGCAATAGAGCTTAATTATTGTGATGGTATTGCAGAGAGCATCCATGAAGTTATTGTATCCGAACTAGGATATAAAGACTACGAAATGAAAACATATAATCCAACATTTTATGATATTATTAAAGGTTTCCTTACCAATGGTGTAGTACAAGCATTTTTAATAATGTTTATTATAGGAGGGATTTATTTTGAATTACAATCACCTGGTGTTGGTTTTCCTACAGCTGTAGCAATAACAGCTGCAATACTTTATTTTACCCCACTATATCTAACAGGATATGCACAGAATTGGGAAGTATTGCTTTTTGTGCTAGGACTCATTTTTATTGTTTTCGAAATATTTGTAATACCAGGATTTGGTGTTACTGGTATTCTGGGTATTTTATTTGTATTAGCCTCATTGATACTTGCACTTGTAGGAAATATTCGTTTTAATTTCGAAGGATTACCTGCGAAGGAGATTTTTAGAGCCTTTATAACGGTTTTGGGAGGCATGGGCATGGGCATCACTCTTATAATATACCTAATGAGCCGTATAGGTAAAAAAGGTATATTTATGAATGTAGCACTTCATGCAGATCAGGAGGGCTATGTTTCAGTACCATTAGTACCTATATCGATAATAGGAAAGTCGGGTGTTGCTGCAACTGTTCTTCGGCCTTCCGGCAAAGTTAATGTAGAAGGTCAATATTATGACGCTGTTTCTTTACGTGGGATGATTGAAAAAGGAGATGAAGTGGTTGTTAAGCGTTATGAGAATTTTCAACTATATGTAGATAGAAAGTACTAATCGACAAAGATAGATAGGATATAAATTTATAAAATGAGAGTAGCTGCAATTATACCTGCACGTTATGCTTCTACGCGTTTCCCAGGCAAACCATTAGCGGATATGGATGGAAAGCCTATGATCAGAAGAGTTTATGAACAGGTGCAAAAAGTTTTACATGATGATGTGTATGTCGCTACTGATGATATGCGTATATTTGAAGCTGTACAACGTTTTAACGGTAGCGTAGTTATGACTTCCAAAGATCATCGAAGTGGAACTGATCGCTGTTTAGAAGCTATTACAAATATAGATAAATCTTATGATGTAGTATTAAATATACAGGGCGACGAACCTTTTATTCTACCCTCTCAAATTAATTCTATAATTAACTGTTTCTTAGATTCAGATGTTGAGATAGCAACCTTGGCTAAAGCTTACACATCAGATGATGATCTTGATAAATTATTTGATCCACTTTCTCCCAAAGTCGTGTTAAATAAAAAAAATGAGGCTATATATTTTAGTCGTTCTGTAATTCCATATATCAGAGATGTTCA
>CAZURM010000014.1:0-35455 GCA_964622945.1 uncultured Proteiniphilum sp. | reverse complement strand
TGTTCAGCAAGGTTTCTTTTCGTTGAAAAGTAAATGGAAGAAAAAATATAATGCAGGTATGAAAATATTACCTAACCAAAAACTGGGATTCCTGCAATATGAATTTTACGATAAAGACGGAAATGAAATTGACCTGAAGGAAGAGATTGAAATGAAATAGTTTCTGAAAAAACGAAACTACAAGTAGTAAAGAAAGGACTGCTCATTTGAGACAGTCCTTTTTTTTGTGTTTATATCCTATCAACATCAAAATGAATAAATATATATTTGAAATCTTTGTTTGATTGAAGCTTTGATACCGCAGATTTTATTACTTCTCTAGTTTTTTTAAGTGAGAAGTTGTTGTCTAGTTTAAGTAAAATCTCTCTTATATGATAACGCTGTATAAAACTGACTACCGGTTTACTTGGTCCTTGTACCAAATCATCAAATGTTTGTTTGAGTATTGTAGTAAGATATTCTGAACCTTGATCAGTTTTTTGTTCATCTCTGTGGCGGAGGATAATAGCAATTAATCGGCTGAAAGGGGGATATTTAAACATCTTTCTTTCAGTCATTTGAGCATTGAAGAAGCTCTCAAAATCATAGTTTGAAATATATTTGTAAATTGACTGATTTGGATCAGCACTCTGAATTATTACCTTACCTTGTTTGTTTTCTTTGCCTAAACGTCCTATAATATGCATCATAAGCTGAAAACCACGTTCATGTGATCTAAAATCAGAATAATTGAGCAGTGAATCTGCAGATATTATTCCAACAATACCAACGTTTTCAAAGTTGACACCTCTAGAAAACATTTGTGTACCTATAAGAATATTAATCTTTTTATTCCGAAAATCGCTTATGATATTTTCGCAAGCATTTTTTCTACGAGTCGTATCAATATCCATCCTAACAACTATATTATTGGGGAAAAGTTGTTGAACCTCTTCTTCCAGTTGTTCAGTACCATGACCCAAAATCTTGATATTTTCAGATTCACATGAAGGACAATGTTGAAGCATAGGATAACTTGTATTGCAATAATGGCAAATCAGCACATTTCGTTTTTTATGATAGGTAAGCGAAACATCACACTTACTGCATTTAGGTGTCCATGCACAATATTCACATTCAATAAGAGATGCAAAGCCTCGCTGGTTACGGAAAAGTATAACTTGCTCCTCGTTTTCCAAACTAATTTTTATTTGCTCAATAAGTTTAGGTGCCAGTAGTGATTTCATCTTCTTCCTTTTTCGCAACTCAAAAGTATTCTCAATATGTATTTCAGGAATGGGAATAATTCTGTTTTGCTCGTGCAGTGTTACCAGTCCATACTTTCCTGTTTTTGTATTAAAAAATGACTCTAAAGATGGTGTCGCTGAACCAAGAACTGTCTTTGCTTTGTGAAGATGTGCAAGCATGATAGCTGTGTCGCGTGCATGATATCGAGGAGACTGATCTTGCTGCTTGTAGCTAGTTTCATGTTCTTCATCGACAATCACTAATCCTAGCTTCAGAAAAGGCAGAAAAAGAGATGAACGCACACCTAATATGATTTCGTAAGGTTCTTCAGATATCATCTTTCGCCATATTTCAGCTCTTTCATTGTCGTTGATTTTAGAATGATAAATGCCGATCCTACTACCAAATATTTCTTGCAAACGTTGTGTAAGCTGAGTTGTTAGTGCAATTTCAGGAACAAGATATAAAACCTGCTTTTCTAAAGAGAGCATTTTTTCAATAAGATGGATATAAATTTTTGTTTTCCCACTAGTCGGCATACCATAAAGAAGACAGGTCTGTTTTATCTTCAGACAGTTGATTAATTCATCAAATGCTTGTTGCTGATATACATTTAATGGAAAAGGTTTGCGTATAGGGTTTGTTTTTTGATTTAATCTACTGACCTCAAGAGTAAATGATTGTATTATTTCCTTTTGAATAAGCCCATTTAGTACTGAAATTGAATAATTATCTAATTTTATAATTTCTTTCCTGCTTATATAATCCTTTTTACTCTTTATTATTAGATTGCTTAGTTCTTCAAATAAAGAGTGTTGCTTTGGAGCTCTCCCTATAATATTTCTGATTTTAGTGGGATTTAAATCAGGGTTTATCTTTAGAAATGTTACAGTTTTAGGTGTGAATTTTGATTTCAGATCCTCTGATTTCATGGAGGAGGGTAGTGCGATCTTATAAACATCACCAAGTGGGGATAAGTAATAAAAAGAGATCCATTCCCACAAACTTAATTGAAGTTGATCTACTGTAGGCCGCGAGTCAATAAGCGAATAAACATCTTTAATCTTAAAACTGCTTGATGCAGAGTTGTGTATTTTATTTACAATAGCTGTGTAATATTTACGGTTGCCGAAAGGAACTATCACTCTAGATCCTATGGCAATTGTGCCTCTCATTTCCGTAGGTACAGAATAGGTATATAGATCGGAAAATGGTAACGGAAGTATTACATCAACATACATGTAATAAAATTAAAAATAGATAGTACCTGTTATTGTCCAAGATTCGTTTTTACCGTTAAGTGGATCTTTCCAGTCAGGTTTGTTTATAGAATAGTTATCGGTCAGCTTAATACTGTAGTTTAATCCTAACTGAAGCATATTAAAGACTTCCACACCGAATCCAAGATTAGCTCCTGCTTGAAATTCCTTAGCCATTATATCGTCTGTTATCTCAGAGAATTTTAATTCATCACTGCTAATCAAATAGCCAGCCCAAGGCCCTGCAGTAGTAAATATTCTAAGTGGTATCATCCCTAGTCCGAATTTTAGTTTAGCATTTATCGGTAAATTAAGATATCGATTAGAAACTTCTTGGTCAGCTATAATTTTGTCTCCTGAAATAGACATTCTATTATCATTATATAGAAGTGCGGCATCAATTCCAAAGTTTGCAACACCAAGCGGTAAAAACATTACTTCAATTGATGGACCTACACTGTATGTAGTTTTATTTTGAACACTAAAAGTTTCATTGAGTGTATTAAAATTAGGATTATTTATTCCTACGTCTGCTCGTACTCCAAATTTCACTTGAGAGAATGTCGGTACACTAAACAACAATATAAACATCATTGTCATTCCTATTTTGATAATACTTTTTGTTTTCATATTTGATCTATTTTGGTAGTTATGTTTGTTGATTACTAACTCTGACAAATGTCACAAAGTTATACCTGCGACTTATATTAAACAAAGAAGATTAGAAATAGGTTGTTAAAGAAATTTAAATAGTAGATATAAGAAAAGCGTCTCATTACTTAAAATAAGTGATGAAACGCTTTATTTATAAGCTTTACACATAAAAATGTGCTTTATTTTTTAATCTTTAAACTTTGCTTTAAGAAATTCACGGTTAAGTCTGGCAATATTGGAGATAGATATGTTTTTAGGACATTCTACTTCGCAGGCTCCGATATTTGTACAGTTTCCAAAACCAAGTTCATCCATCTTAGCAACCATAGACTTAGCACGTTTTGCTGCTTCAACTTTACCCTGAGGAAGAAGTGCCAACTGACTTACTTTTGCAGACACAAATAACATTGCTGAGCCGTTCTTGCATGCAGCAACACAAGCACCGCAACCAATACATGCTGCAGCGTCCATAGCCATCTCAGCCTGATCATGAGGAATAAGGATTGCATTTGCGTCTGGAGTACCACCTGTATTTACCGAAGTATATCCTCCGGCTTGTATAATTTTATCAAAAGCGGTTCTGTCAACCATTAAGTCCTTGATTACAGGAAATGCAGTTGAACGCCATGGTTCCACTGTAATAGTATCTCCCTCATCAAACGTACGCATATGCAACTGGCAAGTTGTTATATCTTCATCAGGACCATGCGGGTGTCCGTTAATGTAAAGACTACATATACCACATATACCTTCGCGGCAGTCATGATCAAACACTACCGGTTCTTTTCCTTCATTAATAAGTTTTTCGTTTAATATATCAAGCATCTCTAGGAATGAACTCCCTTGTGATATATTTTCCAGTGGGTAAACTTCAAAATGTCCTTTATCTTTTGGTCCGTTCTGACGCCAAACTTTTACTTTTATATTGATATCTTTATCCATGATTATTCAATTTTTAAATGTTCTCCTGTTTTATCAACATATTATGATTTATAGTTTCTCTGCTGACGAACAATAAATTCGTAATCGAGTGGTTCTTTATACATAACAGGAACCTCATCTTCTCCCTTATATTCCCAGCATGAAACATATGAGAACTCATCATCGTGTCTTAAAGCTTCGCCTTCAGCTGTCTGGTGTTCAGTACGGAAGTGACCTCCGCAAGATTCTTCTCTATCAAGTGCATCGTGAGCAATCAGTTCCCCTATCTCAATGAAGTCAGCAAGTCTGAGTGCTTTTTCAAGTTCAACGTTAAGAGTATTTATTTCACCTGGAATACGAACATTAGTCCAGAAATCTTTTTTGATCTCCTTGAGTTCACTAATAGCCTTTTTAAGTCCGGCCTCATCTCTATTCATTCCAACATACTCCCACATTATGTTGCCTAGTTTTTTATGGATACTATCAACGGAATGTTTTCCTTTGATACTCATTAGTCGATTAATTTTTTCATTAATCTCATTTTCGGTCTCTTCAAACTCAGGAGAGTCTGTTTTGATGCGTGGTACAGAAATTTGATCTGACAGATAGTTTTGAATTGTATATGGAAGAATGAAATAACCATCTGCTAATCCCTGCATAAGAGCCGAAGCACCCAGCCTGTTTGCTCCATGATCAGAGAAGTTGGCTTCTCCTATAGCAAATAATCCTGGTATAGTAGACATTAACTCATAATCTACCCAAATACCACCCATTGTGTAGTGAATTGCAGGGTAAATCATCATAGGAGTAACATAGGGATTATCGTTAACAATCTTTTCATACATCTGGAAAAGATTACCGTAACGAGCTTCAACCACATCCTTGCCAAGTCGTTTAATTGCATCTGCAAAGTCAAGATAAACAGCAAGCCCTGTAGTACCAACACCGTAACCGGCGTCACAACGTTCTTTAGCAGCTCTTGATGCTACGTCGCGAGGCACAAGGTTACCAAATGCCGGATAACGGCGCTCCAAATAATAATCGCGGTCTTCTTCTTTTATTTCTGTAGGCTTAAGCTTTCCATTTCTAATTGCTTCAGCATCTTCTTTCTTTTTTGGAACCCAAATGCGTCCGTCATTTCGGAGAGACTCTGACATAAGTGTCAATTTAGATTGGAATTCACCATGAACCGGAATACATGTAGGATGAATTTGAGTCATACATGGGTTAGCAAAATATGCTCCTTTTTTGTAGCATTGCCATGCTGCAGAACCATTGGATGCCATAGCATTTGTTGAAAGGAAGAATGCATTTCCGTAACCACCCGTAGCAATAACTACTGCATGCGCTCCAAAGCGTTCTAGCTTTCCTGTAATGAGATTGCGTGCAATAATACCACGTGCTTTACCGTCAATTATTACCAAATCTATCATTTCATAGCGGGTATAAAGCTTTACCTGATTCTTATGTACTGCACGACTCAAAGCAGAGTATGCACCAAGAAGTAATTGTTGACCTGTTTGACCTCTTGCATAGAAAGTTCTTGATACTTGAGAGCCTCCAAATGAACGATTTGCAAGCAAACCTCCATATTCTCTTGCAAAGGGTACTCCCTGTGCTACACATTGATCAATAATTTCGTTTGAAACTTCAGCAAGACGATATACGTTTGCTTCACGAGCTCTATAATCTCCTCCTTTTATGGTATCATAGAAAAGTCGATAAACTGAATCACCGTCGTTTGGGTAATTTTTAGCAGCATTTATACCTCCTTGAGCAGCTATTGAATGCGCTCGTCTGGGAGAGTCTTGAATACAAAAGTTAAGCACATTAAAGCCTTGCTCACCAAGTGCAGCTGCTGCTGAAGCTCCACCAAGACCAGTACCTACAACAATTACATCCAAGCGTCTTTTATTTGCAGGATTCACCAGTTTCTGGTCATTTTTATAATTTGTCCATTTCTCGGCAAGAGGCCCTTTGGGTATTTTAGAATCTATATTATTCATAATGTTTGATTTTCTTAAGTTAAGCTAATATGTTAGAATATCCGAGATATATAAACAGAGCCACGATAATAAATCCAAGGCAGATAAAAGTGGATAGAACATTTCCTATAACTTTAAGGCGTTTCATCCATATATCATTATTCCAACCCACAGTATGTAATGCGCTCCAGAAACCATGTGTAAGATGGAACCAAAGAGCTATAAATGATACAACGTATATTATGACAACCCAGATGTTAGAAAAAACTTCTGCTACAAGCTGAGCACTGTCGTGACGCGCACCTTCGATCATGAAAAGATCTTTAAACTGCATTTGATACCACATCTGATATAGATGTAGAATTAGGAAAAGAGCAATAACAAGACCTAGTACAAACATATTTTTTGATGACCATGGTACAGCTGTTTTGCTAGATGACTCATATCTAATGTTTCCACGTGCTTTCCTGTTTTGTAATGTCAGGATAATTGAATAAATAATATGAACCCCAAAACCAAAAAAGATTACAATGGTTCCAACGATTGCCCACCAATTGGCTCCCAAAATTTCGTTAGCCAAGAAATTGTAGGTGTCATAACTAAAAATGAGAACCAGGTTCATAGAAACATGGAAAAGTAAGAACAGAATCAGGAATATTCCGGATAAGCTTTGTATAAACTTCCGCCCGATAGATGATTTGATTAGCCAACTCATAAAGTTCTAATTTAATGATTAAATATATGTAATTTTCTTTTAAAATTTAAAGCAATAGCATCCGCATGTTTCTGTAAGCTTCTGTGTAACAGGTAGATGCTCGTCAGTCTTAGGCTAAACCCTAAACGTCAAGGTGCAAAAATAGTACAATTACCTGTCAAAAAAGAATGATTTAAAGAAATATTTCTTTAATAGGATATTTTAACTATTTGACAACTCAAAGATAGACTATAGATAGTTGGTGTTCAAAACTGTTTTTATAAATAATTTATTACCTTTGCGACTTTGACATAACTGAAAATTACATTCTATGGATATTGTTTTAAGTGGAATACGATCGACAGGTAAATTGCATTTAGGCAATTATTTTGGAGCGCTACTCAATTTTACAAAGATGCAGGATGAGAGTCGTTGCTATTTTTTTATTGCAGACATTCATTCACTTACTACACATCCTGACCCTAAGATACTTCATCAAAATGTAAAAAATGTGCTTGTTGATTATCTTGCTGCAGGTATTGATCCGGAGAAGTCCGTAATATATGTACAGAGTGATTTGCGTGAAACAATGGAGTTATATCTCTATCTCAACATGCATGCTTATGTGGGAGAATTATCAAAAACAGCTTCATTTAAGGAAAAAGTGCGTAAGCAACCTGAAAACGTTAATGCAGGACTACTCACTTACCCTACACTTATGGCAGCTGATATTCTTATACATAATGCAGATAAGGTTCCAGTTGGAAAAGATCAAGAACAACACCTTGAAATGACTCGTCGATTTGCTAGACGTTTCAATAATTTTTATGGTGTAGATTACTTTAAAGAGCCGGTTGCTTACAATTTTGGCAAAGAGCTTGTTAAGATTCCAGGGCTGGATGGAAGTGGCAAGATGGGTAAATCAGAAGGAAACGCAATATATCTAAGCGATACTCCTAAAGAGATAGAGAAAAAGGTAAAAAAGGCACTCACCGACTCAGGTCCTACCACACCAAACTCAGTTAAACCTGATTATATTGAGAATTTGTTCACTATACTAAAAGTTGTATCATCAGCAGATGTTGTTAGTCATTTTGAAAATCTTTGGAACAATTGTGAAATCAGATATGGAGATCTTAAAAAGCAGTTAGCAGAAGATATCATAAAGGTGACTACACCTATAAGAGAACGAATACTTGAAATACATAAAGATGATGATTATCTGCGTAAAGTAACGCTTGAAGGAGCAGAAAAGGCAAGAGAAAATGCATCAAAAACTATTGCTGATGTACGGGAAATAATGGGATTCAAAAAGTTTTAATTCTAAAAAAATAATGTTTAAGAATTTAATAAGTTATAGTACTAACCAAAAATATGCTAACATTTAAATCATTAGAGTTAGGAGATAAAGATTTAATCAACTCATACATAACTAATCAAAATTATAGAATATCAGATCTTTGTTTTACTAATCTTTATGCTTGGGGGAAAAAATTCAACACACAATTTGCTGTAAAAAATGACTGGTTGTTTATTAGGTTTAAAGATAATAACGGCAGAAATTCATACCTACTGCCTCTAGGAAAAGGGGGTATAAAAAAAGGAATAGATATCATTATAGAAGATCATAAGCAATTCGATACTGTATTTCAAATTCGAGGAGTAACGAAAGAAATGATTGCTGAGATTGAGGAGGTTATGCCTGATACATTTAACTATACACTTAATAGGAGTGTATCAGATTATATCTATACATCAGAGAAATTAATTCACCTTGAAGGAAGAAAGCTACAAAGCAAGCGAAACCATATCAATAGGTTTAAGCGTGAAAACAAATGGCAATATAAAACATTAACCGGTAAACCTGATTTAGTTAAAGAGTGTAAGAGTATGCTTGATAAGTGGATGGAAATCAATAAAAATGATAAAGACCCATCACTGGCCTTCGATGATCTCGCTACTACAATAATGCTTGATAATTTTGAGTATCTCAATCTAAAAGGAGGATTGATTTGTGTAAATAATGAAATAGCTGCCTTTTCAATAGGGGAGGTTCTTACAAAAGATACAATAGTTGTTCATGTAGAGAAAGCATTCACAACTATACATGGTGCATATACAATAATGAATCAACAATTTGCACTCAATGAGTCATCTGATTACAAGTATATAAACCGTGAAGAGGATATGGGAGTTGAAAATCTTCGTAAGGCTAAACTCTCTTATCAACCTGACATTTTGCTTGAGAAGTATAATGCTAGATTTAAACAATAAGGGTAGTAAAGTTTAGTTTTAATATTTAATAAGCCTAAATTATTTAAATAATGATTCAGTTTGCCGAAGATTCAACAAAACAGCTGATCTGGGATATGTGGAAAACTGTCTTTGGTGACTCTGATGATTATATGCAAATATATTTCAAGCACAAATATCGTAATGAAAACACCTTGATTTATTTTGAAGACGATAAAGCTGCTGCATCTCTTCAAATGCTTGATTACCAGTTTACTTACTGCGGTCAAGAAATACCTGTTTATTATCTGTCGGGTGTTTCTACTATTGCTGAATTTAGAGGTAAAGGCTATGCACGGAAGCTATTGTTAAAGAGCTTTGAAGTAGCACAAGAAAGGAATATACCATTAGTTATTCTGGTACCTCAGGAAAGATGGTTGTTAAATTTCTACGAAAAGTTTGGATTTGCACAGACATTTGATAGTGGAAAAGAGTTGTTGATCTCCTTGAAAAAGATAATAGATGATAATGAGGATAATCTTTACAACGCGTATAAAGAATTTGACGCTCTATATCGCAATGAAGATATGACAGTTCAGAAATCCTATAAAGATTTTTTGGCTATTGCTGAAGAGGCAAGGCTTTTTGGTTTTCCTTCTAAGAAGAATTTAATAGGCATGTCTCGAATAATCGATGCAGAGCAAATAGTCAACTTGTTTGCCAGAATGTATAGAAATAAATCTTTTACTGTTTCTGTTAGAGATGAATTACTTAAAGATAATAATACAGAATTTATAATTTCATCTGGAAAGGTTCAAAAGGGCATATCAAAAATTATTCAACCTCATTTAGATTTGAATATTAGAGAATTCACTCAAGCTATAATGGGGTTTCATACTTCAGAAAAAAACTCTACTATTAGCACTATTTTTCCTGAAAAGAGAGCAATCATGAATTTCATGCTGGAGTAAATTTACAATCATTTTTAAAAAACTACTTATCGAACTAAGTCTTTTTGACTAATGGTTCCAAAATATTAGTCAAATGCTCGAACTGCTCTATCGACAATTGCTCAGGTCTTTTAGTAAATATAGGATCCTCAGGAAGAAAGCTACCCTCTGATAGTAGTGATTTGATAGAATTGCGGAGCATTTTTCTACGCTGATTAAAACTAGTCTTCACTACCATTTTGAATAATCTCTCATTGCAATTGAGTTGTTTACGCTTATTTCTAGTAAGCTTGACAACTGCCGACTTAACCTTTGGCGGAGGGATAAACGCTTGTTCATTCACAGTAAACAGATACTCAATATCGTACCAAACCTGCAATAATACACTTAATATTCCGTAAGTTTTTTTACCTGGTAAGGCAACCATACGTTCAGCAACCTCTTTTTGAATCATACCTGATACACATGGTATACTATCCTTGTAATCCAGAACTTTAAAGAATATTTGCGATGAAATGTTATAAGGGTAATTACCAATAATGCAAAAGCTGCCGTCGTACAACTGCTTAAGGTCCATTCTAAGAAAGTCTTGTTGAATTATTCTTCCTTTTAGATTAGGGAAATGTTTATTAAGGTATGCAATAGACTCAAAATCAATTTCTACAACTGTTAAATCTTTGTCCTTTTGTATCAGGTACTGAGTAAGCATACCAGTGCCTGCTCCAACTTCTAATACTGGAATGGTTGGATACTCATCCAGTGTTGATGCAATTCGTTTAGCTATCTCATTATCTTTGAGAAAATGCTGTCCGAAGTTTTTTTTTGCTTTTACCTGAAACATTGGTTTGTGCCGATAATTACTTATATTTGTCGCTGCAAAGGTAATATTTTATTACTTGAAAACAGGGCAAACCACTTCTAAAAAACTATATATACAGCGCTGTATTACACTTGCTATGCTGGGATATGAAATCAAAATCTGCAAAAAACATACTTAAGATTTTACTTTCATTGATGCTTGGATTACTGATAATTTGGGCAATGTATAGGAATTCAGATCTTGGAGAGTTGTGGAATATAATTGGATCTGCTAATTTTGGAATAATTGCAGTCTCGTTAATATTTGGTCTTTTAGGTAATATCCTAAGAGGATTAAGGTGGGAATTATTTGTTAATTCATTAGGTTATCATCCACCTAGGCCGAGTATTGTTTATGCAACTCTTGGCAACTATGCCGTGAATTTTGTATTGCCTCGAGCAGGAGATTTATGGCGATGCGGAATAGTCAGCAAGTATGATAAAATACCATTTTCAAAAACCTTAGAGACATTCCTTGTAGATAAGATTATAGATCTGATTGCCGGATTAACAATAATATTTTTCAGTATTATTTTATATATAGATTTTTTTATTTCATATCTGAATAACAATTCACAGCTTAGAGATAGCCTCGTTGGTTTTTTTACTTCAATATGGATCTATGTTATTGCAGGAGCATTCATCCTATCATTAATATTGTTTATTGTGTTTTTTAAAAAAAATCCAATAATTATTAAGCTTAAAAATATATTTAACACAGTGAAATATGACTTAAAGCTCATTTCCAAGATGGAAGAGAAAAAACGTATTATTATTTATACAATACTTCTCTGGTTATGTTTTTATTTGTATTTTTACATTTGCTTTTTTGCATTCGATTTCACAAAGGATTTAGGTCCTCTTGCGGGTTTAATTGTTTTTGCAATGACTAATATTGGAATTTCGGTACCCGTTCAAGGTGGGATAGGTCCATGGCATTTTATGGCTTCATCCTCATTGATTATTTTAGGAGTAGTAGAAAGTCAGGCACTTGCTTTTGCTTTTGCTGTTTTTGCAATACAATCAGTATGGCAAATATCATACGGACTCTTTGGCATTTTTGCCATGCCATTTGTTAAACGTGATCATCACTCTGGTATTACACCTGATATTAAAACAAAATAATTTTAAATAAAAAGATATGTCTGCAACAGAAATTCTAAGTTTGAACCCAATCAGAGTGTGGAAACATTTTTACGATCTGACTCAAATACCTCGCCCTACCGGTCAAATGGAAGAGGTTACACAGTTTGTGATGAATTTTGGGAAAGAACTAAAGCTGGAGGTTGAACAAGATAAGGTTGGTAATGTGTTAATCAAAAAGCCTGCATCAAAAGGATTTGGAAGTACTAAAACAGTGATTTTGCAGTCTCATTTAGATATGGTCCCTCAAAAGAACTCTGATGTGAAACATGATTTTACTACAGATCCTATACAGGCATATATTGAAGGTGATCAAGTTAAGGCAAAATCTACAACACTTGGAGCTGATAATGGTATTGGATGTGCTATGATGATGGCTATCCTTGAAGATAAAACATTAAAACATCCAGAATTGGAGGCTCTATTTACTATCGATGAGGAAGTTGGGATGGATGGTGCAAACGGACTTGAAAAAGGCTTTTTGAAAGGCTCAGCAATGATTAATCTGGATACGGAGGCCGACGGTGAATTATGTATAGGGTGTGCCGGCGGACGCGATGTTAATATTACATTTAACTTTAAATCAGACAGCAATATTTATGAAGGTGATATAGCCTATAAAATAAGCCTTAGTGGATTAAAAGGTGGACATTCTGGGGTTCAGATTCATTTAGGACGTGCCAATGCAAATAAGTTGATGAATCGTTTTTTGAAGGAGGTAGTTAGTAATTATGAAGGACGAATTGCAAGTATTGATGGAGGCTCTCTCAGAAATGCGATACCACGCGAATCATTTGTAGTACTAACTATACCCAATCAGCTCGAAGATGATTTGTTGGATTTGGTAGATGAATATGAAGAACAGTTCAGAGAAGATTATGCAGGTATAGAAAATGGGATATCATTCAAAGTAGAAAAGGTAGATATGCCAGAATTAATTCTGCCTGTAGAAGTTCAGGATGATCTAATAAATGCAATTGAAGCTTGTCAAAATGGAGTAGTAAGCTATCTTGCTGATTTTCCCGGTGTAGTAGAAAGCTCACTTAATCTTGCATTAGTTAAATCATCGGTTGACACAATAGAAGTAAAGCTGCTAGTGAGGAGTGCTTCTGAAAGTCGTAAAGATTGGATTTGTTCATCTCTTGAGAGTCTATTTCAGCTGGCGGGTGGGAAAGTAGAATTTGCAGGTGATTACCCTGGTTGGCAGCCTAATGCTAATTCAGAGCTGCTTAAACTGATGGAGGATATTTATATAAAAGAGTATGAGGAGAGACCTGAAATTATAGTTATTCATGCAGGACTAGAATGTGGAATTATACAATCTAAAGTTGAACAAAAACTTGATATTGTTTCATTTGGACCCACTATTACCGGTGCACATTCACCTGATGAATCTGTAGATATTAAATCAGTAATGAAATCATACGAATATTTGGTTGAAATTTTAGAGAATTTGAAATAACAATAATGAATAATACACTTATCGTTTTTGCTTCTGAGCACGGTACAGTGGAAAAATGTGCACGGGAGCTTTTTCGGCTAATAGATGGTAAAGTTGATATTTGTGATCTCAACAAACGTGAGATTACACCTGATCTTATCAAATATGATTCTATTATTATAGGAGGTTCAATCCATTCAGGAAAAATACAGACAGTGATATCTGATTTTTATGAAGATAATCTTGACCTGCTTTTAAAAAAGAGAGTTGGACTTTTTATCAATTGTATATACACTGGTGAGAAAGCTCAAAAACAACTCGATGCTGCTTTCCCACAGGCTCTAAACAAAAAAGCAGTTGTTCGTGACTATTTTGGTGGTGAAATAAATGAGCTAAAGCTTAATTACTGGGAAAAAATCATCACTAAGCAGATGATTGAACAGGAAAATCTTGATGTGCGATTATTAAGAGAAAAAATAGACCTATTTGTAGAGAAAATGTCAAATCCTGATTAATATGCGTAAAAAGTATATTCTTCTACCTGCTCTACTTGTTATTTACGTCATTATAATGGCTGTATTGTTTTTTCCAAAATATCAAGAATCTGGTGAATGGTTTGAATATTTAATAGTTCTTTGTAGTAGTATTTTAATTGCTTTTTTGCTTTCTTTTATTCTTAAAAGGAAGCAAAAGATTAGGAATAAATTTTCAGATGAGGAGTAATAAATGAAATATTTCTATTCTTTTCTTTTTCTTCTAGTTTCATTGCTATTATACAGCGAAACAGAATCTCAGCTTCAATCTCAATCAGTTCATTATAAGTTTAGGGTTTACCTCAATGATAAAGGTGATGTAAGTTATTCAGTCGATAATCCCTCACAATTCTTAACAGAAAGCGCTATAAATAGAAAAAGAGTGCAGAATGTTGAGATTGATGAAACTGATTTTCCTATATCTGACAATTATTTTACACTTGTAAAAATGGCTGGAGGAGAGGTCGTTTCCCATAGTAAATGGTTTAAAACACTTGTAGTTGAGGTTTCTGACAGCCTAAAAATAAACGATATTAAATCTCTTAACTTCGTTGATTCTGTTAAATATGTGTGGAAAGGAACTAAAAATGTATATAGCGAAGCACTTCGTCCACGTCTTTCTCAACCTATGCAAATTGAAACAGAACTCTTAGACACAATCTTTGGATATACCTCCGCACAATTCAAGTTGCATAATGCTTATCAGATGATGAGTGCAGGTTATCGTGGTAAAGGTATTAATATAGGAGTTATTGATGCAGGATTCACGAACTTTGATGTAATACCTGAATTCGAGACAATTGATCTACTTGGCTATTCTAATTTTGTTCCCGAAGGTGATATCTTTTCAGTAAGTGATCATGGAACAAAAGTGTTGTCGACCATGGCAATCAATCAGCCTGGTCAGATGATTGGTTCTGCTCCCGAAGCCTCTTATTTGTTGTTACGTTCAGAAGATGTTGTTACAGAGTTTCCTGTAGAGGAGGATTATTGGGTTAGAGCAATAGAATATGCCGATAGCTTAGGGATAGATGTAATCAACACTTCGTTAGGGTACAACGAGTTTGATGATATATATCTGAATTATACACATAATGATCTAACAGGAAGAGTTTCTATAATGTCGCGTGCTGCCGATATGGCCTATGAAAAAGGGATGATTGTGGTTGTAAGTGCAGGAAACGAAGGTAATAAACCTTGGCAAAAATCAACACCACCGAGCGACGCGAAAAATGTGATAGCGGTTGGTGCAGTAGGAACAGACAGTATAATTGCTCCGTTTAGTTCATTTGGTGAAATGGCTGATGGTCGCATTAAGCCCGACTTAGTATCAGTGGGCAGAAGTACAATTGTTATTGATCAGGCAGGTAGAATTGTTAGATCAAGCGGCACCTCATTTGCATCACCTTTTCTGGCAGGCTTAATAGCATCATTATGGTCAATAAATCCAGAGCTTCATCGCTCTGAATTAATCGATATATTATTAAGATCTTCTGATAGATACTCCTCTCCGGATCTGGTTTACGGAAATGGGATTACTGATTTTAATAAGGCAATGAATGAGGTGCTTGAAACAGTTGAATAGTATTGGCTATGATTGACAATTCTCTCTCTTTATCAGAGCTTAATTTAAGGGTGCGGGATGCAATCAAAGATCATCTTCCCGACACATATTGGGTACGTGCAGAAACAAGTGATGTACGCCGCAACCAAAATGGACACTGTTATCTGGAGTTTTTGGAGAAAAAATCAGCAGATCAGTCTATTGTAGCAAAGGCAAGAGGCATGATATGGTCTAATGTCTATGAGATGCTTTCGGCCTATTTTTTGAGCGAAACGGGTCAGCAATTTACCTCAGGATTAAATGTGCTGGTACGTGTTTCAGCTACATTTCATGAACTGTATGGCTACTCTCTGACAGTTGTGGATATTGACCCTTCTTTCACACTTGGTGAAATTGCTCGTAATAGACAGTTGGTAATTGATAGATTGGAAAAAGAAGGTGTTTTAACCTTAAATAAGGAGCTAGTTTTACCAGAACTGGTTAACAGGATAGCTGTTATTTCTTCGCCAACAGCTGCCGGTTACGAAGATTTTCGTGATCAGCTCGACAATAACCCTAGTGGCTTTGTCTTTTACACAAAATTATTCCCTGCAATCATGCAAGGTGACCGTAGTGAGTCTTCCATTATTGCTAATCTAGAGAAAATATATATAAATAAAGAACATTTTGATTTTGTAGCAATTATTCGTGGTGGTGGTGCTTCATCCGATCTAAACTGCTTTGACTCTTATCTTCTTGCTAATAATGTTGCTCAGTTTCCTCTCCCTGTTATAAGTGGTATAGGTCACGAAAGAGATATTACTGTACTGGATGTTGTCTCACATGTAAGGGCAAAAACACCTACGGCTGTTGCTGAGTTTTTTATTGCACATATTACTAAAACTGCCACCGAACTTATTGATTTTCAAGATAGAATAATAAGTGAAAGCGAAAGAATTGTGCTTAAAGAACGTACTGATCTTTTGTCAATTTCAAAAGAGATATTTCATAGATCAAAACTGCAACTGCAACAAGAAAATACATATTTCAGTAAATCTTCAACAACTATAAAGCACCAGATAAGGCAGTTAATGCAGAATCAATATCACTTTGTGGAGAGAAGTGAACAGTATGTCAATATGATATCTCCCGAAGCTATACTTAAACGAGGTTATACTTTGGTACTTAAAAATGGGAAAATTGTTACTTCTGTAAATGATATTGAACCGGGTGATAATATTCAGACTCGTTTTAGAGATGGTATTACAACTTCGAAAGTTATCGAGAAAGAAATTTCTGACGAGTAAGACGAATAGGAGTTTATAAATTATATTTATTAATAAATATACAGATGACAAACATATGAGAAAAGAAATTGAAAAAATGACCTATGCTACAGCAAAAAAAGAACTTGAGTCTATTGTAGAGTCTATAGAATCTGGAGAACTGGAAGTAGATGCTCTGAGCGACAAGGTTAAAAGGGCATCTGAGTTAATCAGTTTTTGTAAGGAAAAACTTACCAAAACAGACAAAGAACTTCAAAAGATATTGGAGGAACTAGACTAATCAATTTTAAATCTTAAACAATTAGATGATTCCTGAAAAAAAGTATAGTGTAATTATTGTTGCAGGAGGCAAAGGTTTCAGGGCTGGAGGTGATATCCCAAAACAGTTTCTGAAAATAGGTGGTAAACCAATGCTTATGCATACAATTCAGGCATTTCATAATTATGATTATAGGGTACGTATAATAGTTGTACTGCCCGAAGGATATCAATTTTTGTGGGAACAACTGTGCAAAGAGTATAACTTCACCGTGAATCATATAATTGTTAGTGGTGGCGAAACCCGGTTTCACTCTGTGAAAAATGGCTTAAAGGAAGTGTCTGAAGAAGAAACAGTTTGCATACATGATGCTGCTCGCCCTTTTGTAACTAGTAGTCTTATTGGGAACTGTTTTGATGATTCATTCAACAGCAATTGTGGTATTATACCTGTTGTGGATGAGGTTAACAGTGTTCGCAAATTAACAGAATCAGGAAGCATTGTTGTTGACCGACAAAAACTTAAACTAGTGCAAACACCCCAAGCATTTCCTGCTGAAATGATAAAAAAGGCATATAGCACAAGTCATGAATCTTCCTTTACTGACGATGCTTCTGTTGCAGAAAAAAGCGACATAAAGCTTAAGCTTATAGAAGGAGAAAACACTAATATAAAAATAACAACAGCTTTTGATATAGAATTAGCTGATTTTTACTTCCAATATTTATCAAAACGATAAGTTTACTACTATATAATAATGTTTTTATTAAAAAAGATCATCAATCTTTTATTTAATCTTTCATTTTGTCATAATATCATGGAAATTTATTACTTTTGTGATAATTATACAAAGTAAACTGGCTCATGGAAAAAATTGATAAATTAGACAGACAAATTCTGGAAATTATTACTCAAAATGCACGTATTCCATTCAGAGATGTTGCAGAGCAGTGTGGCGTTTCGCGTGCTGCCATACATCAACGTGTACAGAGAATGATAGAAAACGCCGTTATAACAGGATCAGGTTATAATGTAAACCCAAAAGTGTTAGGCTACGCATCAAGTGCCTATATTGGTGTTAAGTTAGAGAAAGGGTCTATGTACAAAAATGTTATTCCTGAATTTGATAAAATACCCGAAGTCACGGAATGCCATTTTACTACTGGTCCATATACCTTGTTAATAAAACTATTTGCACGCGACAATGAGCACCTTATGGACCTTTTGAATAACCATATCCAAGAGATTCCAGGTGTGGTAGCAACAGAAACGATGATATCACTCAGTCAGAGCGTAAAGCGTGAAATACCCATTATGAATGAAAGTGGAAAGGAACAAATCTAATCTAAGAAATAAAATATAAACAGGTATGAAAACAGGCGATGATTAAATAGCATCGTCTGTTTTTTTTGTTGCGATGTGTTTTTTTTGTCGGGATGAGAAGACTCGAACTTCCGACCTCCACGTCCCGAACGTGGCGCGCTAGCCAACTGTGCTACATCCCGTTTTTTGTACTATAAAGGTAGTTCTTTTTTCCTTTTTTACTATATTGTAACTTATAAAAATTGAATATGATAAAGCTCGATAATTACGTAAAAGAAAAGAAAACTATTGATATTATTGAAGCAAGCAAGTTAGCAGTGATTCTGTTTATTGTTCCCTTACTTGTTTTTGGAATACCGTTTTACTTTATTTGGCAACCGGAATTAGGGTTTTCATGGCAAAGTATATTGGTATTTATATTACTTTTCATTGTAGGTATAGCAGTTCATGAGTTGATACATGGACTGCTTTTTGGTTTGTTTGCGGAAGGCGGATTCAAAAGTGTGAAATTTGGAATATTATGGGAGTATCTAACTCCATATTGTCATTGCGATGAACCTCTGAAGCTGCGACATTATATGTTGGGAGCAGTGATGCCCGGTGTTTTGATGGGCTTTATTCCATCTATTGTATCGCTTTTTAACGGAAGCCTGATGTGGCTTATTCTGGGAGTTGTTTTTATTAGTGCTGCTGCAGGCGACTTTTTGGTAATATGGATTTTGCGAAAAGAAAATTTAGAAAGTCTTGTACAGGATCATCCCAGTGAACCAGGCTGTTTTATATATCGCAGAAAAGTGGCAGAGCCCGTAAAAGGCAATACATCACTCTAATCAAACTTATAAAATGCTTATGTTTTGTTTATATCATGTTTAAGTAAAATCGAAGATGATACAGGGTTGATATAAGGAAGATACAGGGAAGATATAAGCCAAATATGAGTAAAATATGTATATAGTATGAATTAGGTTTATACTATATGTAAATTTAAAACAGAATAATGAATACCAGATTAAACAAATTTTGGGAAGATACAGAGTAAAATATAAATCCGACTTGTTCAAAAATAACACCATATAATTATTTATCTTTGAAAGATGCAGACATTCGCTGATAAAGTTATTGAGTTTAATCGTAACTTGGTTTATACAGGTAATCTGCCTGATAATTTTCAGGTAATGAATCCCTTTATGGACAATCCGGAGACTATGATTGTCATGAGTAAGTTTTATCATAAGTATTATGGTGACAACAATAGACGAAAATTTATAATAGGGATTAATCCAAGTAGAAATGGGGCAGGGGTGACTGGTGTTCCGTTTACTGACACCAAGAGACTGGAAAGTGCTTGTGGTATTAATATGAAATCAGCAAGGACTCATGAGGTTTCTTCGGTCTTTATTTATGATATGATTGAGGCTTACGGCGGAACTGAACAGTTTTACAAGGAGTTTTATATAAACTCTCCTTTTCCGCTGGCAATAATTAGGGAAACAGAAAGTGGCAGCTGGCTAAATGCTAATTATTACGACGATTCTGAGTTGTTTGATATGGTTAAGGATTTTATGATAGAGTCTTTAAAAAAACATATTGATCTAGGTCTTGATACTTCGGAAGTTTTTATCTTGGGAAAGAAAAATTCTCTATTTATCGAGAAGCTCAATAGAAGTGAGAAAATGTTTGATAAGATGACAATATTAGAACATCCACGTTATGTTCAACAATATAAGTCTAGAGACAAACAGCTTTATATTGATAAGTATCTGACAGCGTTTTATTAAAAGTGGTGCCACCAGGAATCGAACCGGGGACACAAGGATTTTCAGTCCTTTGCTCTACCAACTGAGCTATGGCACCAATACTTCTTAAATTGAGAGTGCAAAGATAATCGCATTTTCAGGATTTACAAAATTTGCATAGAGAAATTGTGAAAAAATATTATTCAGCTATAGGATTCCATCCCTGTGCCTTTAATTCAATTTCTGCACCATCTCTTGTAACCATATAATACCCATTGTCGGGCTTAGTAATATGACCAACAAGATGTATTCCATCAATGCTGGTCATCTTGTCGTGAAGGGTTAGCGGAACTGTAAATAGTAGCTCATAATCTTCCCCACCATTTAGCGCAGCAGTTATCACGTTCATATTGAAAGTTTCGGCCATTGCAGCTGTTTGATAGTCGACAGGTATTCTTTCTTCAAATATCAGGCACCCCACATTGCTTTGCTTGCATATGTGTAACAAGTCAGAAGAGAGTCCATCAGATATATCAATCATTGAAGTGGGAACAATGTCATTATCCTGAAGTAGTTTTATAATATCTTTGCGTGCTTCAGGCTTTAACTGACGTTCCAATATATATTCTCTGCCACTGAAATCAGGTTGGAATCCTTTGTCAGGGTCGCTTGCAAAAACTGCTTTTTCTCTTTCAAGTAATTGTAAACCCATATATGAAGCTCCAAGATCACCTGAAACAAATATGAGGTCGGTATCTTTTGCTCCATTTCGGTATACGATCTTCTCTTTATCTGCTGTACCAATACAGGTTATGCTTATTGTAAAGCCTGTAAGAGATGAAGTAGTATCACCACCAACAATATCAACACCATACATTTCACACGCTAGCTTAACGCCATTGTAAAAATCATCAAGATCCTCAACCGACATTCGCTTAGCAATGCCCAGAGATATGGTTATCTGCTGAGGTTTACCGTTCATTGCATAAATATCAGAAAAGTTAATTACAGCAGCTTTATATCCCAGATGCTTCAAAGGTGTATAAACCATATCGAAGTGAATTCCTTCTAATAACAGATCGGTGGTGATTAATGTGCATTTTTCTGCATTATCAACTATTGCAGCATCATCGCCTACACCCATTATGGTTGTTTCCTGAGTGAGCTTAATATCTTTGGTGAGATGGTCGATAAGGCCAAACTCGCCCAGTGTTGCTATTTCAGTTCTTTTCATGTAGCATATAAAAATAGAAGGATGCCACATAAATATGTGTAGTTGGGAAACATCCTTCTTAAAAAAATATTATTAATTTAAACTCTCTGTACAATTGATCGCATAATTTCTGCCATTTTAGGCTGAGCCTCTTTAGCAGCTTTTTGTACCTCATCGTGAGATATTTCAACTATTTTTCCTAAAACGCCAAGATCGGTTATAATTGAGAATGCGAGCACCTTCATCTTTGCGTGATTAGCTACAATTACTTCTGGGACCGTGGACATACCTACTGCATCGCCTCCGATAATACGGAAGAAATTGTATTCGGCAGGAGTTTCAAAAGTTGGTCCTTGAAGACCTACATATACGCCATGCTGCAGTTTGATGTTTTTTTCCTTTGCAATCTCCATAGCCATCTGTCGCAACTCTTTGTTATATGGTTCACTCATATCCGGGAAGCGCGTGCCTAGTTCGTCGTAGTTTTTGCCATGTAAAGGATGTTCAGGGAAAAAGTTAATATGATCTTCTATCAACATGATATCTCCCACATCAAAGCTTGGATTCATTCCTCCGGCTGCATTTGAAACAAATAGATATTCAATTCCCAGAGCCTGAAAAACACGTATAGGGAAAGTCACCTCTTTCATTGTATAACCTTCGTAATAATGAAACCGTCCCTGCATTGCAATAATATTTTTACCACCAAGAGTACCTATAATCAGTTTGCCGCTATGACCTTCAACCGTTGAAACCGGGAAATTGGGAATCTCAGTATAAGAAATCTCATACTTGTCCTCTATTTCATTAGCCAACTCACCAAGTCCTGTTCCTAAGATAATAGCTGTATTTGGTATTACTTCAATTTTATTTCTAAGATAATCTGCTGTTTGCTTTATAGTTTCTAACATGTTCTATAATTTTTTTATTAAATGATAGTTTTTCTTTGTTATTTAAAAATGTCACCCTTACCGGAATGTAGTGGAGTATGTTTTTAACACTTTCCGGCAAATAAGATATTGAACGGAACCGTACAGAATCTTTTTCTGTCGTCACAATTATTTTGTTTTCACCCTCTATTGATTCGATCATATCTACAATAGACTGAATATCTTTTTTAGTAAAGTTGTGATGATCTGAAAAAAACTTTGTGTAAAGATTATCAGTTTTATGTTCTAATGTTCTTACCAGTGGTCCAGGTGATGCAATTCCTGTTACAAGAAACAGATGTTTTTTTCGCAACTGGTCCATTGATGCAAATTCAACTCCAAGCTCTGGGAATACTGGCTTAAGGTGATCGTAATCGAACGATGTAAAGAATAATTCTTGATATGGGAAGAGATTCAGCCCGTTTGTATAAATCCTAAAATCTATTGGTTGCATGTTTGGATTACATTTTGTTACCAATACTACAGAAGCTCTGTAAATTCCTTTTAACGATTCGCGTAACAGACCTGCCGGTAATAGTTTGTCTTCAAAAACAGGACGGTTACTGTCTGCTAAAACTATTGATAGTGATGGTTGTACATATCTGTGTTGAAATCCATCATCCAACAAAATTAGATCTGGGCGATCCTCTTTTTCAATAGAAATAATATTTTTAATAGCATTTACTCTGTTCTTGTCAACTACAACTAATATTTCAGGGAATTTTCTCTTTATCTGTAAAGGTTCATCACCAACATCCCTAACTTTAGAGTCTATGTTAGCGATTAAAAAGCCCTTGCTCTTGCGTTTGTATCCTCTACTTAAAACAGCTACTTTGAACATAGGAGAAAGTAGTCGTATCAAATATTCGATATGTGGGGTTTTTCCTGTTCCTCCAACGGTGATATTACCAACACATATAACAGGGATATCGAATTTTTGTTGTTTTAGTATTTTCTTGTTGAACAACCAGTTTCTGAAATTCACAACAATCCCATACAGCCATGATAAAGGCAGTAGGGAACTGCGAATTTCAACCTTAGGAATGTCCATGGAATTTACTTAATATTCAAGTCAAACGGGATACGTGCCTGAATAAAATCTTGTTCTTTTATGTCTTTTAAGAGCATAAATAATTCGTAGCTCTCGCCAAGATAATCTTTAATTGTTTTTGCTGCTAACTCTTCTTTAGCAGGATCTAATAGCTCTTGAAAAGGTGAACGGAGTTTGGGGTATTCAAATATTACATAGCTTTTGCCCAAATTGGATAATTCAGCTGCAATTTCAATAGCTCTTTCTATACCACCAAGCTCATCAACCAAACCAATCTGCATAGCTTGAGCTCCTGTCCAAACACGTCCTTCGGCATATAGCGAAAGAGTATCTTTAGGAATGTTGCGTCCCTCTGCACAACGAGTGAGGAATAGGTCATAACCATGCTCAACATAATTTTGCATTATTTGTTGTTCGCTACTATTTAATGGTCGGGTGAAATTGCCAAAATCTGCATATTCATTGGTTTTTACTGTTTCTGTGTAGACACCTATTTTATTTGTAGTACCTTCAAAATTGGGAATAGTGCCAAATATTCCGATTGAGCCGGTTAAGGTTGTTGGTTGCGCAACAATTCTATCAGCATTACAAGCAATATAGTAACCTCCCGATGCTGCCATGTCACCCATAGAAACCACTACAGGTTTTTCAGCTTTAAGATTTTCTATAGATTTCCAAATTTGCTCAGAAGCATATGCACTACCACCACCTGAGTTTATTCTGAAAACAACAGCTTTTATATCTTTATCTTTTTTCAGTTTTTCAATCTCGTTTATAAAATATTTGTCCTGAATATTTGAGGAACCACTACCAGATACTATATTTCCCTCAGCATATAATATTGCAATTGTATTGTTTGTCTTTTCGATTGATTGTGTTCTCACAGATTTCATGTTCTCAACTGTAGCATAGGGAATTTGCTTATTATCATCAATACCTAAGAGAGAACGAAGATAATTTTTCATTTCAGTCTCGTAAAGTAGGGTGTCTACTAGGTTAGCTGAAAGCAGAAATTCCGGTGTTTGCAGAAGTGTTAATGAATTTGCCAGAGAATCAACTTCATCGATAGTGAGTGATCGTGATTCAGCAAGATCTTCTCTAAGAAAACTCCAAGCGTTATTAAGATATGAATTAATCTGTTCTCTATTAGCGTCACTCATCTCGTTTTGAGTGAATGGCTCAACTGCAGATTTATAAGTTCCCACTTTAAATACTTGTATTTCAATGCCTAATTTATCAAGAGCATCTTTGAAGAAAATTGGTGTTGATGACAAACCATGTAAATCGAGCGTTCCCTGAGGATTAATTACAACTTTATCTGCTGTTGATGCAAGATAATATCCACCCTGTGTGTAAGTATCTGCATAAGCAACTATAAACTTGTCGCTTTCCTTGAAACTCTCCAGTTCTCCACGTAATTCTGACAATGTAGCCATAGAGGCGGACAACATACGTGAATCGAGATAGATACCTTTGATATTGTTATTATTTTTTGCTTTACGAATTGCGCTAACAATATCATTAAGCCCTATTGTAGATAAATAATCGGAACCAATCAATGAAGTGAACGGATCTGACTCAGGTGTTCGGTCTACAATAGTTCCATTTAATCTTAAATTAAGTACAGAATTTTCCTGAAGAACGAACCTATCAGATGTCATAGAGCCCATAAATGAGCTTGCTGCACCGAAAAACATCATCATTGCAATAAAAAAGAATAAAACTTGTGCTATGATAAATCCCAAAGCAGAAGCAAGCATGACTTTTAGAAAATCTTTCATGTGAGGAGTTTTTGTGAATTACAATTAGTATTACAAACAGAACAAAAATATATAAAAAACACAGCTTCTGCAATTTAAATTTACATATTCTTATATATTTTCACTTGCAGAAGTTTCCTGTTAACACTATATTTGAGCAAGAAAACGGAAAATCATTGTAGTTTTGAAGATTCTTCTTTCTTAAAAAAAGGTAAATGTTGTATAAAAGAGAATTGTTTATGCAGCGTTTTTCTTTTTAGTTCATCTATGTAATAACTGCGATAAGAATGGATAATTCGCAAATAATATCTGCGTGTAAGAAACAGGACCGTGGTGCACAAAAAACATTATATGAGAAATTTGCTCCTATAATGATGGGTGTATGCATGCGATACTGTGGCGATGAGGAGACAGCACGCGATTTGTTGCATGATGGATTTATACGTGTTTTTACGCAAATTGGCTCGTTTAAGGGCAAGGGTTCTTTTGAAGGTTGGATGAGACGAATTTTTGTGAATCTGGCACTGGAAAATCATCGTAAAGAAAAGAGGAAAAATATATTTCTCGAAGAGTATGGTTACTTTTATGCAAGTGAGAATGACAATACAACTGATGATTTGTTAGATATTGAAGATATTCCAAAGGAAGCAGTGTTTGAAATGATTAGAAATCTTCCACCGGGATACAGAACAGTATTTAATCTCTATGTTTTTGAAAACATGTCACATAGAGAAATAGCTGAAAAGCTAGATATAAGTGAAGCTGCATCAAGGTCACAGTTCTATAGAGCTAAAAGCCTTCTAAAGAAAAAAATCTCAGCCATAATTGAAAAAAACCATCAAAGAAAAATATAATGAATTCAGAAGACGAAATAAAAAGACAATTTCAATCGAAATTTAACGATTTAAAAATGCCTGTTCCGGCTGATGGTTGGACAAGGTTAGAAGAATCGTTAAATAATGTCGCTATTTCACGAAAGATGATGGTTCGCCGCAGATGGCAATATGCAAGTTCTGCAGCAGCAATCCTGCTATTGATAGTAGGTAGTCTTATTTATCTTAATAAATCAATGGTTGTAGATGAGACCCCTCTTTTGACGGATATAACAACTACAGCAAATGAAGTAGAGACAGTAACAGAAGCTACACAACAATTAGACTCAAGAGTAGTTGAGTCCACATCATTAGTTAAACGTAAAGAGGATATAAGTTTTGCAGTACAACAATCTGATCCGATTGTAATGATGGCTAATTATATTCAGCAAAAGAATCAACAAAGATATGCTGAAGCGAGAGGAATTAATCCTAATTTTATAGCATCATATGAAGATTATGTAGTTGAAACAACTGACAGTAAGGTTGATTATTCTTTTACGGAAGAGATGTTAATAATTGAAGGTGCTAATATATTACTTTATGCAGACAATAAACTTGCAGACGATAAAAATGATTATATTTTATCATTTGTTGGAAAAGGAGGACTTACATCTTATAGTCAAGTTGTGAATTCTCCAATGACTCTTAGGAGCGCTGCTTTGGTAGAAGAAAATATACTCACAGAACAGTCTGACATGGCATTATTTCAGTCAACCGCTAGTAGTAATAATTCTCTTGAAATTGAACATAATCAACCTGTTTCATTTGGTATTACAGTATCTAAATCGCTCTTTGATGACCTGTATATAGAAACAGGTCTTATCTATTCTTATCTGTACTCAAAAAGGAAAAACACGAGCTCGAACATTTTGGTTGAAAGAAAGCAGCAATTTCACTATCTTGGAATTCCTTTAAATATAAATTATAATCTGTTTTCTTTACAGAAATTGAATGTATATGCTTCTGTAGGAGGAATGATTGAAAAGGATATTTATGGAAGATTATTTCAAGAAAAGAATGAAAGCCAATTTATTATCGAAGATGAAACATCTGAAGGATTAGGAAATGAACGCATATCTCAACGTAACTCACAATTATCGGTTAACGCTGGAATAGGTTTGTCATATCCTTTGCATCAAAACTTTAATCTATATGGTAAAATTGGTGGTGCATATTATTTTGATGCTGACAATCAGTACCCTACCATATATTCCGATAGTAAAATAGTCATGGATTTGAATATTGGTTTAAGATATGAGTTTTAATAGAATAATTAATATAAAAAAGTAATGAAAAAATCATTTTTAATTTTATCTGTAATATTGACTGGGCTTGTTTTGACATCCTGTTTGACTGATAATGAGACTGAATATAGAGGGACACCTCTGTCGTATATATCAATGTCGGAATCTGGAGATATTTATGCTAAAACATTGGATAGAGCATTGGATGGAGGGTTAATAAACATAACTTCGCCGGAAATTAAAGTTTTGAAACCGGGAACTTTTGTTTATATTGCTTACTCATGGTATGAGAGTAAAAATACAATTACAAATGAGGGAATACTAAATGCGACTGTTAATCAAATCTCTGACCCACTTGAACAGACAACTCTTATACTTAGCGATGCTCCTGAATTAGAGACAGAATACGGGATGTCCTTATTTGCTCCAGACTTCAATAACAACGGGAATCCTTTATATTTAGGTAGTAATTTTGATTATAATTGGTTTTGTGTATATAGTTATGAAAAAGGTAATGGTAATAAGAAACAATTAAGATTTTACCACAATCTTGAAGAGGGCTCTGAAAACGAGGTGATTATAGATGTTCGTTTAGAGAATGTTGCAGGAACTGTCGAGAAAGATCAAACTCAAATTCCAGTTTTAGTGAATTTAAAGAAGCTTAATGAACATTATGCTGCTGATATGTCATCTTCTGAAACACAGAAATTTATAAAGGTTTCTTTTAGATATTTCACTAAACTAGCAGATGGTACACTTGAACTTAACACAAGTCAATTACCATATAATATGGTAGTTGTTAAGTAAGAGAGCTAAATTAAAATATTTTATTGAGGCTGTTTTAAAGAATTATCTCTTTATGAGAGATGGTAAAGTTCTTTGAAACAGTCTCTTTCTATTTGTAGACTCCTTTTCGTTAATTATCAAGAAATAACTACCTTTGCTCTCTAAAATTATTGAGAGATGTGTAGGAAAATATTAGAGGTAATTATAAAACTTGTTGTCGTTACTCCTAAAGCTTGGGCAGATATTTATAAGGAGAAAAACACTTATTATGAGTTTCATAATAATTTTTTGCACCCCATTTTTGGCGTTATAGCACTAACTTCATTTATAGGTGGAATGTGGATTTCACGTGATGGAAATTTGCAGAGTGCATTAAAACAGTCTATTATAAGTACTGTAGCGGTTTATGGTGGATATTTGATTGCTTCATACACGATTAATGATTTAGCATCGCGATTTAATTTAGAGAAAAACCTGCTCATGTTTCGTAAGTTTGTAGGTTATGCGTCAACTGTTATTTATTTATTATACATTGTAACACCATTTTTCCCGAACTTCATTATTTTATGGCTGTGTGCAATTTATACAATTTATATTGTGTATACTGGAGCACAATATTTTATTAAAGTTAAAGATGATAGACTTGTAAATTTTTCCCTTCTTGCTTCAGCTTTGATAGTTTTTGCTCCAGCAGCTATTCATCAGCTGTTTTCTATTTTAATTAAGTAATGAATCAGACTCCTATAAATATAAAAAACAAACGTGCCACATTCGATTACGAATTGTTGGAGATTTTTACTGCAGGGATTGTTCTTACAGGTACTGAGATAAAATCTATAAGACTTGGAAAAATAAGCCTGGTAGATACATACTGCCAGTTTGAAGGTGATGGCTTATGGGTGAGAAATATGAACATATCACCTTATTTTTATGGAACATATAATAATCACGACGCACGCAGAGATCGCAAACTTTTGTTGAATAAAATAGAACTTAGAAAAATAAGAAGGCTAACAAGAGAAACAGGCTATACTATTATTCCTGTAAGAATGTTTATAAATGAAAAGGGATTGGCTAAGCTTGTTATTGCTGTTGCCAGAGGAAAAAAACAGTACGACAAACGTCAGTCATTGAGAGAAAAAGAGGATAAACGTGCAATGGACAGAATGTTCAAAAAGTAAATTGTCCCTTATTAGGTTATCAACTCATCAAAATATTAATTTTTAAATTAATATGAAATTCAGGAAATATATTCTGCTGCCGGCTATAAAAAAGTCTGCTGGTACTGCATTATGGCTACTTAAAATGATTCTGCCTATTTCGCTTGTCGTAAGGTTTTTAGATTATTTTGGTGTATTGACCTTTTTAGCAGGATACCTTGATCCTATTTTTATGAACTTAGGGCTACCAGGCAGCACTGCTATAATTTTTATAACATCAATTTTTCTACCACTTTATGCACCTCTTGCAATAATTACATCAATGAGCTTGACACTAAGAGAACTAACAATTCTTGCATTAATGTGTCAGATTGCTCACAATTTACCGGTTGAGAGCGCTATACAGGCGAAAACAGGTTCTTCATTTTGGGGAATGGTTACCTTACGTATTTCGTTGAGTATTTTAACTGGCTTTCTTCTTAACCTTGTTCTGCCTTTAGAAATGGGTATGCCTCTGTTTATACGAACCAATGTAGAAATAGTTTCATCTATTGGAGAAATGCTTTTACTGTGGTTACAAAACTCGCTAAATATTTCTATTTTAATTGTTGTAGTTATTTTTTCATTGAACCTACTTTATAATATACTGAATGCTTACAAGTTAATCTCAAAGTTGAGTAAAGTTATAGAACCTCTATTGAAATTTTTTGGACTTCCTGCAAATACAGGTTTTTTGTGGCTGATAGGTTATATAGTTGGCTTGGCATATGGAGGTGCACTTATGATGGATCAAATGAAAGATGGAAAAGTGTCGCCTACTGAAGCAAACTTGTTGAATCATCATCTTGCTGTTTCCCATTCTGTTATTGAGGATAATCTACTTTTTGTTGCATTGGGAGTATCAATTTGGTGGATACTGAGTGTAAGATTTATACTTGCATGGATTGTGGTTTGGACTCGTAGGCTTATATTAAGGATATCAAGTAAGATGAAAGTCAATAATAATGCTTATTTTTGATATTATATACACACTATAAACCGGCTAACGTCTGTTTTTACCATATTAGATGACATGTTGATATTGTGAGATGTCGATATTTAAATGGTAAGTGATGAATAAATAAATACAATAAATATGAAGTTGGAAAAGCTTTTAACCAATCGCATTTTGATTTTAGATGGTGCGATGGGGACTATGATACAGAAATACAAGTTATCTGAAGAAGATTTTAGAGGTGAGAGGTTTAAAGATTTTGATGTATTACTTAAGGGGAATAATGATTTGCTGTCTCTTACAAGGCCGGACATAATTAAGGAGATACATCGTGAGTATTTATCCGTCGGTGCAGATATAATTGAAACTAATACCTTTAATTCAACCTCTATCTCAATGCAAGATTATAAAATGAGTCATCTTGCAAGTGAAATCAACAGAGCGGCTGCAAAAATTGCACGTGAGGCAGCAAATGAATATACTAAACTTACACCTGATAAACCGCGTTTTGTGGCAGGTGCAATAGGACCTACCAACAAAACTGCTTCAATGAGTCCTAAAGTTGAGGAACCAATTTATCGTGCTGCAACTTTTGATGACTTTAAATCGTCCTATAAAGAACAGATTTTAGCACTTGTGGAGGGTGGGATAGATGTTTTGCTGATTGAAACAATATTTGATACACTGAATGCGAAAGCTGCAATATTTGCAGCAGAAGAGGTTGCTGCTGAGACTGGTATCAATACTCCTCTAATACTTTCTGTGACACTTTCAGATAAAGCTGGAAGAACTTTGTCAGGTCAAACGTTGGCTGCTTTTGTAGCATCAGTTAGCCATGCTAAGCCATTAGCTATGGGTTTAAACTGCTCATTGGGCGCAGCAGACCTTAAACCTTATGTGAAGGAGCTTGGAAAGATAGCTCCATTTTATATTTCAACTTATCCTAATGCAGGACTACCAAATCAGCTTGGTGAGTATGATGAAACACCAGAAAAGATGGCAGCTCAAATCCAAGAGTTTATTGACGAAGAGTTGATAAATATTGTGGGGGGATGTTGTGGAACTACGCCTGATCATATTGCAAAATATGTTAATATGGTTAAAAATGCAACTCCTCATAAGAAATCTAATCAACCAGAATATATGCAACTATCAGGTTTAGAGATGCTCGAAGTTTCTCCTCAAATTAATTTTCTAAATATTGGTGAGAGATGTAACGTTTCTGGTTCACGTAAATTCTTAAGGTTGATAAAGGAGCGAAAATATGAAGAAGCGCTGGATATTGCAAGAAAACAGGTTGAAGATGGAGCTCAAGTTGTTGATATTAATATGGATGAAGGACTTTTGGATGGAGCACATGAGATGACCAACTTCTTGAATATGCTTGCTTCAGATCCTGATGTTTCTAGAGTTCCGATTATGATTGATTCTTCGGATTGGAAAGTTCTTGAGGCAGGGTTGAAGTGTGTGCAGGGAAAGCCAATTCTGAATTCTATTTCTTTAAAAAATGGTGAAGAAGATTTTCTTAGACAGGCCAAACTAGCAAAAATGTATGGAGCTGCAGTTGTTGTGATGGCATTTGATGAAATAGGGCAAGCAGCTAGTTATGAACGACGAATAGAGATTTGTGATCGTGCATACAAATTACTCGTAGAGAGTGGTTTTGATCCTAAGGATATTATTTTTGATCCAAATATTTTAGCTATAGCCACGGGTATGGATGAACATAAAAACTATGCTGTAGATTTTATAAAATCAGTTTCTTGGATTAAAGAAAATCTTACGTATGCAAAAGTTAGTGGAGGAGTGAGTAATCTTTCATTTTCATTTCGAGGGAACGATTACATTCGTGAACTGATGCACTCTGCATTTCTATATCATGCTATTAAAGCAGGGCTTGATATGGGAATCGTTAATCCTGCACAATCTATTATTTATGAAGATATTCCAGAAGAAGAAAAAATACTTGTAGAGGATGTAATTTTTAATAGAGAAGATGATGCTACTGAGCGGTTAATGGTTTACGCTGAGAAGTTAAAAAGAGATACAACTCCGGAGTCTGTGCAATCAAAAGTTGAAGAGTGGCGTGGTCATCCACTTAGCGAAAGATTAAGCTATGCGCTTGTGAAGGGAACTAGTGATTATATGGAAGAGGATCTTGCCGAAGCTCTAGAAAAATATCCCAGAGCAGTAGATATTATTGATCAGCCGTTAATGGAAGGAATGAATCGTGTTGGAGATCTATTTGGTGCAGGTAAAATGTTTCTTCCTCAAGTTGTGAAAGCTGCACGTGCTATGAAAAAGGCTGTTTCTATTTTACAACCCGTACTTGAAGCTGAAAAATCATCTAATGGTTCTAATAAAACAGGTAAGATTTTACTAGCAACGGTAAAAGGAGATGTGCACGATATTGGAAAAAATATTGTATCTATCGTTTTGTCTTGTAACAACTATGATATTATAGATCTTGGAGTGATGGTGCCTCCAGAAAAAATTATAGAAACTGTTATTAAAGAGCAACCTGATATTGTCGGACTAAGTGGACTGATTACTCCTTCTCTTAGCGAAATGGGTGTAGTGGCAGAAGAGATGACAAAAGCTAAGTTTAATATACCGTTACTGATAGGAGGTGCAACTACATCGAAATTACACACTGCACTCAAGATCGAACCAAAATATAATAGTGGACCGGTGGTTTATGTAAAGGATGCATCACAAGCTCCTTATGCAGTATCTAATCTTATGAATAAAGAGAATAGAGATGAATATATTGATAAGATAAAGGAAGAAAATAAACGTCTCAGAGAAAATTACTCTCTTAAGGAAGTTGAATTAGTTAGCATAGAAGAGGCACGCGAAAATGCATATAAAATCGACTGGAATTCATTTAAACCTATTAAGCCGAATCGTCTTGGTCGTATAAAAATTGATAAAATAAAAGTGTCTGAAATTATTCCTTGGATAGATTGGAAATTTTTGTTTCCTGCATGGAACTTATCAGCTCGTTTTCACACAATTACTAGAATAGGGAACAATGAAAATGAAAATGAAAGGAATGAATGGTTAGATAGTTTTAGGGAGGACGATCGTGAAAAGGGTATAGAAGCTATGAAGCTGTATGACGATGCTATAACAATGCTGAATAATTTCGTAACTGAGGACATAGACTATATTAGAGCAGTTTTTGGAATATACGAGGCATATAGTGAAAATGATACTATATTTATAAAGAAGGATACAGATACAAATTTCATGATGTTCCCTTTCTTACGTCAGCAAAAAAAATCTAAGAAAAATGAGTATTACTGCCTTAGTGATTTTATAGCACCACCTAATTTAGGAAAAAAAGATTATGTTGGTGCCTTTGCTGTAACGGCAGGTAGTGGCGCTGAGGAGCAATTAGAAAAATATCGTTCTGAGGGAGATGAATATAATGGGCTGTTAATGAAATCACTACTAGATAGATTAGCTGAGGCTGCCACTGAATGGCTACATGCAAAAGTGCGACGAGAGGATTGGGGCTATGCTCCAGATGAAGATCTAACGATTGATGAAATGTTGGCTGTAAAATTCCAAGGTATACGTCCTGCTGTTGGATATCCATCTATACCAGATCAAACAGCTAACTTTTTATTACACGATATATTGGCATCTAATGAGGTGGGCATCACATTAACGGAGAATGGTGTAATGTATCCAAATGCTTCTGTGAGTGGACTGTTTTTCGCTCATCCTGAAACAAAATATTTTGGTATTGGCAATATTGATGAAGTTCAGATGGTAGATTATGCAAAAAGAAAAAAAATAGACCCTGAACATATCAGGAAATTCCTTCTTGCAAATTTAGAATAAAGGATTTTAAGCTGTATCAAATATCTTTGAGGCGTACTACACACTATGTTTAACTGATGATGTTATCTCAACTGATTTACTATTTATTATACTTAGGAGTATTATTAGTTTTTAATTAATTATTATCCATTATATATGTTTGATTTTATAGATGCTTATCCGTGGTTGCTGCCAATTATTATATTTTTTGGACGTGTAATCGATGTATCGCTAGGTACTCTTCGCATTATTTTTGTTTCTAAAGGTGAAAAATATAAAGCTCCTCTTATTGGATTTGTGGAGGTGTTTATATGGGTTGTGATTATCTCACAAATCCTTTCTAGAGCAAATGATATGGTTGCATACCTTTCTTATGCTGCCGGTTATGCTTCTGGGAACTATATTGGAATTCTACTTGAAAACAGGATCGCTTATGGTATTGTTCTTTGCAGAATATATACTCAAAAGAACGGTGAAGAGTTAATTCAATCACTTAACAAACTGAATTTCGGGGCTACTGTCACTCACGGCAGAGGGGCAACTAATGAGGTCGATATAGTAGAAACGGTTGTTGACAGGAAAGAACTAAAAACATTGGAGGTGATTATTAACAATTTCGATAGCAATAGCTTTTACGTAATCGAAGATGTGCGAACAAAACAGAATGGTATATTTCCTAAACGAAAATCTCTATTAGATAGATGGAGAATAGGGAAATAGTTTAAAGGTAGTTAAATCTCAGAGGTTAGAAAATTTATTGCTGCTCTGTCTGTTTGGCTTTCTTCCATATCTCTTCCAATTCGTCTAATGATAGTTGATTTAGCGTTTTACCCTGTTCTTTCACTATATTTTCCATATAATTAAATCGATAAATAAACTTTTTATTAGTACGCTCCAAAGCATTATCTGGATTTACTTTGTAAAGTCGTGCTGCGTTGATAATACTAAATAATAGATCACCGAACTCTGCTTCTGTTTTATCTGCATCCATCTTTTCAATCTCTTCTTTCAATTCGAACAGCTCCTCTTTTACCTTATCCCAAACATCTTGACGTTGATTCCAATCGAAGCCTGAGTTTCGAGCCTTATCCTGAATCCGATATGCTTTCACAAGAGAAGGCAGTGCACTAGGTACTCCTTCCAAAACTGTTTTATTGCCACCATTCTCCTTAAGTTTAATCTGCTCCCATGACTCTTCTACTTTGCTTGCCGAATCTATATTTTTTTCACCGAAAACATGAGGATGCCTGAAAATAAGCTTATCACAGATGGCATTACATACATCCGCTATATCAAACACATCTTTTTCTTCACCTATCTTTGAATAAAATACAATATGAAGCAACAGGTCTCCAAGCTCTTTTTTTATTTCATTATTATCATTATTAATTATAGCCTCAGCAAGCTCATACGTTTCTTCTATTGTATTGGCACGCAAGCTTTCATTGGTTTGCTTGCGATCCCAAGGACATTTCTCACGAAGTTCGTCCATAACATCAAGTAGTTTGCCAAAAGCTTCAAGTTTCTTTTCTCTGCTATTCATTTTAATATATTACTTATTTAATCAG
>CAZURM010000013.1:0-36208 GCA_964622945.1 uncultured Proteiniphilum sp. | reverse complement strand
CAAACGAGGAAGCAATCTGCTTTCTACATGCTTAGCTTCATTTTATTTGTCGGGAATGAGCGCGACTGAAGCCACCATACTCAATCCTTAACTTCTAAATTTTCGGAAAGAAGTCGAAGTCTCTTCTCTCCTATCTTCGATTTACCTGCACCACCATATCGAATCGCTTCGAAGCCACAGCATTCGGGTGATGTCTCGTTCCGCCACCTAGTGGCAGAATAAAGCGTTAACCTACTATACTTCGGTTACGCAGCAAGAGCGTAATTATTATTGCCAGTTAAAATTTTGACGTTTGAGATTAAAGTGCAAACCGACAACGCACTGCATGCTTACAAACCTCTTCTACCCGCTGTCAAAACCGGTCAACCCCATTATATTAAAGAACGCATCTTTAGTGTCGTATTCGATACAAAATTAGACAAAAGGTTTAATTCTACCAAATAGACTTAAATACTGATTTATTAAATACTATGTTTTATCTATAAGTTGTATATCTATTTTTTTTATATTCAAGCTTCTATTTAATAGCTCATTATAAGAGATATAAACACAAATTGTTAAGCTTAACTTTCAATTAGCTTGGTTTAAGCAATACTAGATAGCTTTTTAATCGAAAAAGAGATATTTGTTCTTCATAATACCCTAAGTGTGATTCATTATCTAAATCAAAAGCGCTTCTGGCCTTTGATTTTTTAATTTTTGTGAATGGGATATGAATTCGTTTCTCTTCGTAACTTAAATAATCTATTTCTTCATGGGGCACATTGATAAACTCTTTTACAGCATCTGACTCATTAGCTGCATATATAAACTTCTCATAAATAGGATTATTCGTTTGAATAAAAACATGATACGGTTTACATAAACTGATAATATTGTTGATTTTCTTTGAATGTGTACGTTGATAATGTAGTTTCCCATTTAAATGTTTAAAAAAAAGAGGTTTGTGGCGAATATTTAATATATCCGTCGTTTTATTTTTTAATAATCGATCAGCTATTCTTTTTGAGTTTTTGTGAATCCTATAATAAAACCCGACAAAAGGTAATCTGATAAATTCCTCTTCTTTTCGTAATATTGATAACCAAAAATCCCAATCTTCCCTACCCATTTGTTCTTCACAATATCCTCCAACTCTTCTCCACTCTTCTTTTCGGTACATAGCTGTACATGGGATAAGATTTTTCACACAAAGAATATCAATTTTAAAAGGTTTAAGCTGCCATCGTCCACTTCTATCACCTATAAATTCAGCTTCACATCCCACTACCTTGACACTGGGTTGTTGCTCAAGAATTTTTACAGCTTCAGAAACAAAATTTTTAGAAATTATATCATCTGCATCCAAAGGTAGTATGTATGTACCATTTGATTTAAGTATAGCATAATTACGTGCTGCTGCAACACCTGAATTAGTTTGTTGATAAACTTTTAAAGAAGAATGTTGAGTCATCAATCTCTCCAACACTACCTGAGTAGAGTCCGTAGAGCCGTCATTTACAACAATTATTTCAAAATTGAGATATTCAGAATTTAAAGCAGATCTAATACTCTCTTCAATATATTTTTCAGCATTATAGGCAGGGATTATTATGCTAACAAGTTTTTGATTCATTTTTTGAACTCAAATTTTATCCATCCCCTTAAATATTTTTCGGAAATAATAGAGTAATGGATTTGTATATTTAAGATTCTTCCACGGTCTGCTTGAATGTGGTGTATGTATAACTCTGCATGATGTATCAAGATAATTATAGAAGCCCAAGTCAATAGATTTATGACTGATAAAAACGTCATACCAAGATTTCTCCGGATTAAGATTTTTGAAGTCGTATGAGTTTAATAAAGCATTTGATAACAGAGTACAGCAAAAACTTAAATGTTTTTTGACAGGAATAACACTTTTTTCAAAATCAGATGCATAAAGATATGGATAATTTATTTTATCTTGTTCATCAGTTGTTACTGCAGCAACCATTCCAGGATTTTTCAAATAAAGTACACTGTCATACAGTTTACTTATAGTATCTTCCTTAACTAAAACATCCGACTCAACTATTACAATATGTGCTCCACTATTAATTGCCTTAGATTGAGCCATTTGCAAAACAAGTCGATAGTTAGGTGATGGATTTGATGTTATATCTGATAAATGCACAACATTAAAATCATACTTTAATGCTGCACTATCCAAAGCTTCCGCAGTTTCTTGGTCACTGAAATCGTCATAAACAGTTAGCTCAAACTCTAAGTCAGATTTCGATTTCATTACTGCCTCAATAGTCAATAATGTTAAATCTGGCGAGTTTTTTACCGGAATAATAACATGTAACGGAGTGGTTTTCAAATTTCAATTATTTTTCATAGCAACAAAGGTACATATTTTTTTTATGTAATGAAATGGAGATGTAAATTAGTATATTTTTGATTACTTTTGTATCTATAATAACAATTAATGAAAGAAAACAAGAGTCATCTTATAAATTACACTACACAAACATCCGTTATTCTTGGAGTTTTTTGGATATTAAAATATCTATTGGTAGTGCTGGGAAGTAATAATACTGCACTGAATTTATTAGGTAATCTATTAAGTTTTGGAACACCATTAATATTATTTTATTTTCTTGTAAGATATAATTCTGAAATACTTAAAAATAAGATGAAATATTGGCATGGCGTTCAATTTTCTATACTACTGTTCTTTTTCGCATCAATCTTAGAAGCAATGATTGTATTTATTCATGTAAGATGGTTAGATCCAACATTTATTTCTAGTTTATACAACAGCTTGATAGAACTTGCTCAAACACTGAATATTAGTCAAGCTTTAACTACACAGTTAATGGAGCAGCCATTACCCAGTTCTTTTTCATATGTATTTAATAATGTTATTCTAGCAGATGTTTTTCTTGGATTAATTCTATCATTGTTTATTGTTCCTTTGGCTAAGCATTTCAAACTAAAACATTAAGTGTAAAATATTTAATAAAAATAATGGATATATCTGTTGTAATACCATTGTATAACGAGGAAGAGTCTCTAATTGAATTGCATGACCAAATCAATAAAGTTATGCTAGACAATGGCTTTTCATATGAAATAATCTTTGTGGATGACGGGAGTATAGATGATTCTTGGAATATTATAACAAAACTTAAAAACTCAAATGATAAGGTAAAAGCTATAAAATTTAGACGCAATTACGGTAAATCACCTGCATTGCATTGTGCTTTTCAGAAAGCGAATGGAGATGTAATAATTACCATGGATGCTGATTTACAAGATAGCCCCGAAGAGATTCCTGAACTTTATAAAATGATTGTAGAAGATGGCTATGATCTGGTTTCAGGTTGGAAAAAAATAAGGTACGACAATAAACTCACAAAAAATCTACCATCCAAACTATTCAATGCAACTGCCCGAAGGGTTTCAGGTATTAAACTCCATGATTTTAATTGTGGATTAAAAGCATACAAAAAGTCACTTGTTAAGAGTATAGAGATTTATAATGATATGCATCGTTATATCCCCGTATTAGCAAAATATGCAGGTTACACAAATATAGCCGAAAAAGAGGTCATTCATAAACCACGTAAATATGGAAAGAGTAAATTTGGAACTAGTAGATTTTTAAATGGATATCTTGACCTTATAACACTTTGGTTCCTAAACAGATTTGGAAAAAAACCTATGCATTTTTTCGGACTATGGGGAACTATAATGTTTCTGATAGGATTCGTAGCAATAATTGTGGTTGGAGCTATGAAACTTTACAACATGAATCGCGGCAACCCATTCCACTTAGTCACTGAATCGCCATATTTTTATATATCTCTTACTATGATGATTCTGGGAACATTATTATTTCTTGCAGGATTTTTGGGAGAAATGATTTCAAGAAATTCCTCGGAAAGGAATAATTATTGGATCGAGAAAGAGATTGATTAATTGATTTAGCTATACACTAATACAATAATATGAGGTAAGTAAGAATGGAAGATCATAATGAACTAAAGAACAATAAAATAATGAAAGTGAGATATACTACATATAGTCTAAATTTATTACTGTTTATTATTTCTATTTTCTTTTTAACTGCTTGTAATCCACGTGAGAGTAATAGAGAAAACCTAGACTATTACCAAGATCAAGGAGAGGTGTTTGCAACAGGTTATAGTATTAAATATGAGTATGACAGATCATTAAAAAATGAGATTGAGGCTGAACTTGAAAAATTTGATCAATCTTTAAATCCTTTTAAAGAAAACTCTATCATTACTAATGTTAATAATAATATACCTGTTGAATTAGATTCTTTTTTTCTTAATGTATTCAATAAATCAATGGAAGTGTCTGTAAAAACACAGGGCTACTTTGATGTGACAATTTCACCACTAATCAATGCATGGGGTTTTGGTTTTCAGAATATGGAAAATATATCACAAGAGACTATAGACAGCCTCAAAGAGTTTGTTGGTTATGAGAAAATAAAAATTGAAAAAGGAGAAATAGTGAAATCTGATCCTCGCGTGGAACTAAATACCTCAGCAATAGCAAAAGGATATTCTTGTGATGTGATTGCTGATCTTCTAGAGAGTTTCGGTGTTGAAAATTACATGATTTACATTGGAGGTGAAATAAGCGCACGAGGAGTTAACGAGCAAGGTGTTTGTTGGAGAATTGGCATTGATAAACCCAGAGATGATTTAATCTTTATACAGCATGATATTCAAGTCATACTCTCACTTTGCAACAAATCTCTAGCAACGTCTGGCAACTATCGAAATTATTATGTGAAAGATGGAAAAAAATATGCTCATACAATAGATCCATACACAGGCTATCCTTCTGAGACTGACGTTTTAAGTGCAACTGTAATAGCAAATGACTGCATGACAGCGGATGCATATGCAACAGCTTTTGTTGCTATGGGTATAGATAAATCAATAGAAATAGCAAATAGCATTCCTGATTTATATTACTATTTTATTTACGAGAATGAGTCTGATGGAAGCTTTGCCATAAAATACTCAGATGGATTTGAACAATTTCTAGTTGAAAATATCAATTAATAAAGTGTTATGAAAAATCAAGATATAAATAACAAATATATAATAATCCCTATGACTGCCCCAGAGGAAAGCAGTCTTATTATTAATTATGAGTTTTACGATTCAATTTATGGTAATATTCTAATTGCAGCTTCAGAAAAAGGTATTAACTTTATAGGACTTGGGGATGAAAAAGAGTTGCTTGAAGAATTAAAAAAGAGATATAATAAAGCATTAATAATAAAACAAACTAACATATTTCATACAATAGCTATTAACCAGATAATGGCTCCTTGGTCAAAAAACGATATTGCTTTTCATATAAAAGGCACTGATTTTCAATTAAAAGTGTGGGGTGAATTATTAAACATATTTTCAGGCAATACTTGTAGCTATAAGCAGATTGCGGAAAAAATAGGACATCCGGCTGCCACTCGTGCTGTTGGTACGGCAGTGGGACAAAATCCCGTTTCATTTCTTATACCCTGCCACAGAGTAATTCGATCTGACGGTTCTCTTGGAGGATATTATTGGGGAACTGAAGTCAAAAAGCAAATACTACAACACGAATCAGTAAAATAAACTGCAATATAATTCTTTATGAGAGCAAACTTATTATTATTTATTTTTGGACTATTATTTATATTTTCAATATCTGCACAGGAATCTGAAACAATCTCTTACCCTACCTTTAAAGTAGATGGATCATTTAAAAACAAATATGAATATGCTACCGATACTAATATGTCTCGCTTTTCCATACGAAATTCTCGTATAGGTGTAAGAGGAAACATAAATACCTTTTCTTCATATAGAGCACAAGTTGAACTCAGCGATGAGGGGGAATTTAAAATATTAGACTTAAGTGGAACAATTTCACCTCTTGAAGGACTATCCTTTACAATAGGACAAACAACTATACCTCTGTTTAATATACACATTATAAGTCCCTCAGACATGATGTTTTCTAACCGAACATTCCTTGGGAAATTTTACTTAGGTTCACGTGATTTAGGAATAAATGCAAAGTATAGGTTCAATTTAGGAGTGATACCCACCAATCTGGAATTCGGTTTATATAATGGAAATACTATAAATGATCCTATTTGGAAAAAGAACATAGCAACTGGAGGTCGAATTGAATTAGGAAGTATGGAAGGTTTAAGATTTACAGCTAAATTTTACAATTATCCTAAAAGTGACTCTACACATTTTGTATTTTACGGAGCTGATCTAAGATACGAAATAGACAACTTCAAAGTGGAAACTGAGATAATGAAGAAAGATAGCAAAACAGAATTACATAATGATATGCTATCCTACTATATTCAAAGTGCATATCGTATACCTATAAATAATAAGATGTTCGATTATATTTTACCAACTGCTAGATGGGATGCACTAGATGAGAGAATTAATGAAAAAGGGTTTGATACTAACCGCTTAACAATAGGTTTTGGTTTAGGTTATGATGAAACTAATTTTTCATCTATAATCAGATTAAATTATGAGTGGTACTTTATTAATAATACTATGACGATATTTGATAAAAATGATCATATAAGCTCTGATAAGCTCACTGTAGAACTATTATTTACATTTTAATTTAAATTTAAAGATATGAAAAAGTTAATTCTATTTTTAAGCATCATTAGTTGGATTATGATCTCATGTTCTGTGGATAATTCTCCAAAAGTATTGTTTAATGGTGAAAACACAGATCAATGGGAAACAGAAGGAAACATTGTACTAAATAACAATGTTATTACTTTAAGCGATGGAGCATATTTAATGCTGAAAAATGGTAGCTATAAGGATTTTGAACTTAATGCGACTGTAAGGACTATAAATAATGGAAAAGGTTTTATAGCCTTCCATACAGATAATCCTGAGGATGGGTATAGAGTAGCTCTTAATAATGATCTTGAGAGCTCCGAATGGTGGACAAAAACAGGAAGCCTACTGTCAGTAAGAAATCTAACTAAGTCAATTGTTAAAACTAACGATTGGTTCGATTTAAATATCATTGTAGATGGAACAGCAATAACAGTTTTGATTAATGGTAGTCCTGTTGTTGAATATATTGAACCATCATCACCTTTCCGTATTGCAGAAAATGCAACTAAACTTTTATCAAATGGAAAAATTGCAATACAAAATACAGAAGGTTCTATTGAAATAAGTTCAGTAGTTATTACACCTTTAAGCACTACTTCCGATATTGCACAACAACAAACATTAGCTATTGATGAGACAACAGACCACATTATAAAACTGCATCAGGAAAACTTCCCTGTTCTGGACTACCATGTTCATCTTAAAGGCTTAGAAGTAGACGAAGCTGCAAAAAAAGCACGTTATTATGGTATAAACTACGCACTTGCACCTAATTGTGGTATAGGATTTCCAATCACTAACGATGATGAGGTTATTGAGTATCTAAAAGAGATGGAAGGACAGCCATTTATACAAGGTATGCAAGGTGAAGGACGCGAATGGGTAGAAACATTCTCTGCAGAAGTACGTGAAATGTTTGACTATGTTTTCACAGATGCTCTGACATTTACAGATTCACGTGGTCGACGCACACGACTGTGGATTGACGAAGAGGTATTTATTGAAGATGAACAAGAGTATATGGATCTTATAGTTCAAAAAATTGTGGATGTTATGCAAGAACCAATGGATATTTATGTTAACCCCAATTTCCTGCCTAGTGCTATGGAAGATCGTTATGATGAATTTTGGACAGATGAACGAATGAATAAAGTTATTAAAGCTTTAGTTGATACAGATAAAGTACTTGAGATTAATAATAGATACGAAATTCCTAATAAAGCTTTTATACTTAAAGCAAAAGATGCAGGATTAAAGTTTTCATTCGGAACAAACAATGGCGAAGCGGATTTTGGAAAATTAGAGTATTGTGTCCGCATGAAAGAAGAATGCGGTATAACTGCCGAAGATATGTATAAACCAAATATGTCAATATGAATAAAAGAATGACTCCCTCCTTTATTTCCAATTTAAAGGAAAACGAAATATTTGTGTTCGGTAGCAATATTGAAGGGAATCATATGGGTGGAGCAGCATTCACAGCTCATGAAAAATTTGGTGCTATATGGGGTCAAGGAACAGGGTTGCAGGGAAGATCATATGGTATACCCACGATGCATGGAGGTATTGACAAAATACGCCCTTATGTAGATGAATTCATAGATTTTGCAAAAGAAAACTCTAATCTTACTTTTTTAGTAACTCGCGTGGGATGTGGAATTGCTGGCTTTAAAGACTCTGATATAGCACCTTTATTTTCGAGAGCACAAAATATTTCAAATATTTATCTACCTGAAAGTTTTTGGGTAGTTATAAATAAACAATGTAAATAACTAAAATTGGAAAATGAATAAAATAGTAGATAAAGAATACCTTTCAGAAAAAGTAGTACGTTTTGAGGTTGAAGCGCCTTTAATTGCAAAAAGTCGTAGAGCCGGGCACTTTGTAATAGTCAGAGTTGGTGAAAAAGGTGAAAGGGTTCCCTATACTATTGCTTCTGCTAATACACAAAAAGGTACAATTACTCTGGTTGTACAGCGTGTAGGCAAATCATCAGAAAAGCTTTGTAATCTTGAACCAGGAGATTATATAACCGACATGGTTGGCCCTTTAGGTAAAGCAACGCATATAGAGAATTTCGGCACTGTAATATGTGCGGGAGGCGGTGTTGGAGTTGCTCCAATGCTTCCAATAATCGAAGCAATGAAAAATGCCGGGAACAAGGTTATATCTGTACTCGCCGCTAGGACTAAAGAGCTAATCATTCTTGAAGACCAAGTTCGCGAGTATTCGAATGAAGTGATAATAATGACTGATGATGGTTCTTATGGTGAAAAAGGCTTAATTACCAACGGAATAGAAAAAATAATTCAACGTGAGAAAGTTGATTTATGCATGACTATCGGACCGGCAATTATGATGAAATTTGTTTCAGAACTTACCAAAAAATATAATTTACCAACTGTCGCATCTTTAAATACAATAATGGTAGATGGTACTGGTATGTGCGGTGCCTGTAGAGTTACAGTAGATAATAAAACACAATTCGTTTGTATTGACGGTCCTGAGTTTGATGCACATAAGGTGGATTTTGACGAAATGTTGATGAGACTAAAAGCCTATAATTAATTTATAAATCTTCTAATAATTAATGAGTGAATATTTAAAAGCTGAAAGGTCTGTTTTATGGCGAGAAGAATTGCGCAAATCGATGAAAAACAAAGACCGCATTGCAATACCACGAGTAAAAATGCCTGAAGTAGACCCTGTCATAAGAAGCAGAAACTATGATGAGGTAAATCTGGGATTAACTGAAAAAATGGCAGTAAATGAGTCTCACAGATGTTTAGACTGTGTCGACCCAACGTGTATTTCAGGTTGTCCTGTAGAAATAAATATTCCTAAATTTATTAAGAATATTGAACGAGGAGAGTATCTTGAAGCAGCTAAAACGCTAAAGGAAACGAGCGCATTACCCGCCGTTTGCGGAAGAGTTTGTCCACAAGAGCGTCAATGTGAGCGTAGTTGCTTTTATACTATAAAATTGAAGAAAGATCCTGTTGCAATTGGTCATTTAGAACGATTCGCTGCTGATTACGAACGCAATAGTGGAAATATGTCTGTTCCTGAAACAGCACCTTCAAATGGTATTAAAATAGCCGTAGTAGGCTCAGGACCTGCAGGTTTGGCTTTTTCAGGTGATATGGTAAAAATGGGATATGATGTAACTGTTTTCGAAGCTCTGCACGAACTAGGTGGTGTTCTTCGCTACGGTATTCCTGAATTCAGATTGCCTAATGATATAGTTGATGTTGAAATTAATGGTCTCAGAAAAATGGGTGTTAAATTTGAAACCAACTGTATAATAGGCAAAACAATATCTCAAGAGGATCTCAAGAAAGCCGGCTTCAAAGGTATATTTATTGGTAGTGGAGCCGGACTACCTAACTTCATGAATATTCCAGGAGAGAATCTTATTGGTGTCATGTCTAGTAATGAATATCTTACTAGGGTCAATCTCATGGGTGCAGGTGATCCTGAAAGTGATACACCTGTTTATAAAGGGAAGAAAGTGGCTGTAATAGGTGGAGGTAATACTGCTATGGATGCTGTACGTACTGCACGCAGATTAGGAGCAGAAAAAGCTGTAATTGTATATCGTCGTTCAGAATCTGAAATGCCAGCACGTATTGAGGAAATCAAACATGCAAAAGAGGAAGGCATCGAGTTCTACACATTGCATAATCCATTACGTTATGAGGGTGATGAACGTGGTCGCGTTCAAAAAATGCTCCTACAACGTATGAAACTGGGCGAACCCGACGAATCAGGACGCCGTCGCCCCATAGCCATCCAGGATGCTACTGAATGGATGGAAGTAGATGAGGTTATTGTTAGCGTAGGTGTATCTCCTAACCCTCTTATTCCTCAAACTTTTACTGGTCTTGAGATTACTCCTTGGGGCACTATTGTAGTCAATAATGATACAATGCAAACAGCTGATAATTATATTTTTGCCGGAGGTGATATTGTACGTGGTGGCGCCACTGTTATTCTAGCTATGGGTGATGGTAGGAAGGCTGCTAAATTTATGCATGATGATTTAACAAAAACATCCAATAATTAGAAAACAAACTTCAAATTAATTAATTTCTCAGTATTCGTTAAAACTAAATCTGAAAATGAAAATATTAGCTGATGCACATATACCTTTTCTTAATGGTATAGCAGAGCAATTTGGTGAAACTGAATATTTGCCAGGTAACCAGTTTACACATGAAGCTATCAAAGATAAAGATATATTGATTGTTAGAACAGTTACACAGTTTGGAGAAAATAATCTTAAAGGAAGTAATGTAAGACTAATATGCTCTGCTACAATTGGATATGATCATATTGATACAATATATTGTGACGCACATAATATCGCTTGGCGTACGGCACCCGGCTGCAATGCTTCTTCTGTAGAACAATATATTACAGCATCCTTGTTATATCTCGCGGAAAAATATAATTTCGATCTTAAAGATAAAACTATCGGAATAGTAGGTGTAGGTAATGTTGGAAGTAAAGTTGAATCTGCATGTCAAAAGCTTGGTATGAGGATTTTACTTAATGACCCACCTAAAGAAGAAGCTAAAAATAGAGAAAATAATTCAAATTATGTAGATATTAAGACAGTCCAACGCGAAGCAGATATAATAACTTTTCATACACCTTTAACTAAAATAGGGAAACATAAAACTCTTCATTTAGCAAATGATATTTTCTTTAACTCAATCACTCGTAAACCATTTATTATCAACACATCTCGTGGAGAAGTAATAAATAATCAATCACTTAAAAAAGCAATTAAACAGGGTCAGATAAGTGGTATTGTGCTTGACTGTTGGGAAAATGAACCAACTATAGATCTCGACTTGTTAGATATTGCTGATATAGCCACACCACACATTGCAGGATATTCGGCAGATGGCAAATGGATGGCAACTAAGATAAGTATAGAAAATCTAAAAAACTTTTACAATATAGATAAAGAAACGAGTTATCAACCTCTTCCACTTCCTAAAAATGAAATAATAGATCTTATGGGAGTATCAAAAAAAAATCAGCTTTCTTTTGCTGTATGGCATAGTTATAATCCTATGCGTGAAACAGAATTATTAAAAGCAGCGCCCGAGAAATTCTACTGGATAAGATCAAATTATCCTATTAGAAGAGAATATCATGCATACACTATTATTAATTCACATCCATCTGTGGCAGATTTACTTAATACGCTTGGCTTCAATATGTTATAAGCAACTAACTCTTAATGTATATTTATTTTTTTAAGTGGACTATTTTATAAATTAAGATTTTAAATGTTAAAAACAAAGATAAAAAAAGGCTTTTAAAAATAAATTGAAAATTTTAAAATTTAAGATAACCTTATTTTGTAATTCAGACAAATTAAGGTAAATTTGTGTTGATGTAAAAAATCAATAGAAGTGCCTTTCCTTTAGCGTATTAATTAATTGAAACAATAATAATTTATTCAACATGAAGAAAATCTCTCGTTTGTTATCACTTCTAATGGTGATAGGAGTAGCAATATTTGCTACTTCATGTAGCAGCAAACTAAAGCCGCTCACTCAGAATAATTTTAACGTAACTCCTAGCCCACTTGAAACAGTAGGAAATCAGATTCCTGTAACAGTAAGCGGAGTTTTTCCTGCAAAATGGTTCAACAAAAATGCTATTGTTACCATAACACCAGTTCTTAAATATGGTAATAATCAAGAAATTGCCGGTACACCCTATAGTTTCCAGGGAGATAATATCTCTGGTAATAGGATTACTATCAGTCAAGATAGGGGTGGCAACTTCACTATGAATTCAACTTTTCCTTATGAAGAAGCAATGCTTTCTTCTGAACTCTATCTCAGATTTGATGGTTTAATTAAAAACAAACGCTCAGTTCTACCTGATTTGAAAGTAGCTGACGGCGTAATTGCAACTTCAGCACTTGCCAATGTTGCAACCACAACCCCATCAGTTGCTCCTGACGGATTTCAGCGAATCATACAAGATGCTCAGGAAGCAAGCATAATGTTCCTTATTGAGCAGGCAAATCTTCGACAAAGTGAATTAAACAAGAATGATATTGCAATATGGAAACAACGAGTGGAAGAAGCATTTAATGACCCAAGACAAAATGTAAACGTAGAGGTTTCAGCTTATGCTTCCCCAGACGGTGGTCTAACACTAAACGAGCGCCTTGCAGCTCAACGTGAAGCAAACACATCAAATTATTTAGAATCTGAACTAAGTAGACGTAATATTAATACAGAAGTTTTTGCCCATTATACAGCTCAGGATTGGGAAGGATTTCGCCAACTGGTTGATGCTTCAAATCTTCAAGACAAAGAACTTATTCTTCGTGTACTTGAAATGTATCCAGACTCAGAAACTCGTGAAAGAGAAATCAAAAACATATCATATATATTCGAAGATCTAGCAGAAACAATTCTTCCACAATTACGCCGTTCACGCATCATTGCAAATATCGAAATAATAGGTAAGTCTGATGAAGAAATTATGACAGCTTGGGAAAACAATCCTAAAGAGTTGTCTGTTGATGAACTGCTTTATGCATCTACTCTTACAAACGAAGAGAGTGTTAAAGAAAGTATTTATCAGTTTGTGACTGCTAGCTTTACAAATGATTATAGAGGCTGGAATAACATTGGTACAATGTATTTTAAACAGGGTGATTATGCTAAGGCAGAGCAAGCATTTGATCGTGCAGCACAAGTTAGTTCCAATGCGCCTGAAGTTAATATGAATAAAGCACTTCTGTCAATAATGAATAACGACTTTGCTTCAGCAAATGAATCCCTTGGCAGATCTGCAGGAGCAGCAGGACTTGACGAAGCAATGGGACTTATTAATCTATTACAAGGCAACTACAACCAAGCAGTTAGTGCATATGGCAACAATAATACAAATAATGCAGGACTGGCACAACTTCTTGTTTCTGAATACAACAGAGCAAAACAAACATTAGAAGCTATTGAGAATCCGGATGCCACAACGGCCTATCTTTTAGCCATTATTGCATCTAGAACAAACAATTTTAATGATGTTGCTTCAAACTTACGTACATCAATAAGTCGTGATAGAGGTATGGCAGCGCAAGCTTTAAACGATCTTGAATTTGCAAAATATCGCACTAATGAAGAATTCATGTCAATAGTTAGATAACTGCAGTGTAAATCTCAGAAACTCCCAATAAGGAGTACAAACTATTAAGACAAAGCATTATTGTATATAAAAGGTGGATCTTAAAGATCCACCTTTTATATATGAGTAATTATCATAATTAAAAACAAGAGATGAAATTATAGGTTCTGAAATCGATTACTTTTTTATTATCTTTGCAATTCTTTAAAACATTAGACAGATTATACTATATTTTTATGTTGAATTTCGTTGAAGAACTGCGCTGGCGTGGAATGATACATGAGGTCATGCCGGGAACAGAAGAGCAGTTACAAAAAGAACGGACATCCGGATATCTTGGAATTGATCCTACGGCAGATTCATTGCATATCGGTCATCTTGTAGGTGTAATGATGTTGAAACATTTCCAAAGAGCAGGGCACACCCCTATTGCTCTCGTTGGAGGGGCAACCGGCATGATTGGAGATCCATCCATGAAGTCGGCTGAAAGAAATTTACTCGACGAAGAGATACTGCGCCACAATCAGGAAGCAATCAAAAAACAATTAGCCAAATTTTTAGATTTCGAGAGTGATATTCCCAACAGAGCTGTCTTAGTTAATAACTACGACTGGATGAAAGATTATAGTTTTCTTAACTTTATCAGAGATATTGGTAAACATATCACGGTAAATTATATGATGGCCAAAGACTCCGTAAAGAAACGTATAAGCAGTGAGTCAAGTGAGGGTATGTCTTTTACTGAATTCTCTTATCAATTACTTCAAGGTTATGATTTTTTGCATCTATTCCGAGAAAATAATTGTCGTATTCAGTTGGGTGGCTCTGATCAATGGGGAAACATAACAACAGGAACTGAACTTATTCGTAAAGTTGAGAGTGGCGAAGCATACGGACTTGTTTGTCCTTTAATTACAAAAGCTGATGGTAATAAGTTCGGTAAAACTGAAAGTGGAAATGTGTGGCTTGATAAACGTTATACATCTCCGTATAAGTTTTATCAATTCTGGCTCAATGTAAGTGATGAGGATGCTGGCAAATATATAAAGATATTCACTTCACTTACTAAGGAGGAGATTGATTTCTTAATAGCTGAACAAGTTGCAACACCTCATTTGCGACCACTTCAAAAAAGATTGGCGGAAGAAATTACAGTCATGGTCCATTCTCGTGATGATTATGATATGGCCGTAGTTGCTTCTCAGATACTATTTGGTAAATCTACTTCGCAAACATTACGTAATATTGATGAAGAAACATTCTTGCAGGTTTTCGAAGGTGTACCTCAATTTACTATATCAAAAGATAAATTATCAAAAGGTATAAAAGCTATAGATTTGTTAACTGAAGATGCTGAAATATTCCCTTCTAAGGGAGAAATGAGAAAAACTCTCAAGGCTGGTGGTGTTATGATAAACAAAGAAAAGATAGGAGATTTTGATGAGATTATTGATATGTCGTATCTTATAGGAGATAAGTTTATTGTCGCTCAACGTGGTAAGAAAAATTACTTCCTCCTTTTTGCAGAATGAAATCATAAAACTTCAGAGCCATTATTTAAAGGTTTATAAACTTAAAGCTGTTTTTTGTAAATAGACCCCAAAATATTTGGAACGTTAAAATTATTATTATATTTTTGCACTTGCTTTTCACGAAGCATTTAAGGATTGTCCCATGGTGTAATGGTAGCACATCTGATTTTGGTTCAGCCGGTTGAGGTTCGAGTCCTTGTGGGACAACATAAAACGCTAACAGTCAGCTTTTAAAAGCTGACTGTTTTTTATTTCTTAAATCTAAAGAATAGAATTAAAAAAAATCCCCGAACAAAAACGTCCGGGGATAGATTTATTGTATTGATTTTATAATACTGATATTATTAGTTTGAATAGGTATCTAATACAAAATCAGCATTATTCAAATAATCATAACTTTCTTTTACACCGTCAAATGGAGTTCCTGTGTATCTTTCAACCTCTACTACCATATATTTTGCGCCAGCTACTCTTGCATTATTATATATAGCTTCAAAATCAACTTCACCGCTTCTACCAATTTCAAGTTCATCTTTTATATGAAGAACTTCAAAACGTCCAGCATAATTGTTCATGTAGTCAACTGGATCATATCCACCCTGAAGTACCCAATAAACGTCCATCTGGAAGAAAACTTTATTACGATCTGTATTATTGAGCATATAGTCATACATTATCTCTCCTTCAATTTCATTAAATTCAAAGTTGTGATTATGATACCCAAATTTCATGCCAGCTGCATTACATCTATCTCCAACCTCATTAAAATAATCGCAATATGCTTGTAAATCTACAAGAGTGCTAGGGGTTGGTATCCATGGAATAATAATATACTTCATTCCAGCTTCCTGATGTGCCTGTATTGCAGTATCCCACCAAGCCCAGATATCATCCCAATCAGTATCTGATGCAGGACTCTCTAGAGGTCTTCCAGCATGTGATGATAACACTTCCATACCTGCAGCTTCAATTGACTGTTTAAAAGCAGCTGGTGACATTTCATAAAATAGTCCGTCACTGTATCCTGCAGCTTCAACACCAGTATAGCCCATTTCTGCTACCGTTGCAATAGTTCCATTGTAATCTGCTCTGATATCATCTCTAACTGAGTAAAGTTGAAGATAGATATCTTTGGCTTTTTCACTTGTAGCTGCTCCCCCACCCTGAGGCTGATTACAAGCAGAAAAAATAAATAAACAGCATAGAATTGCTGTACTAAAAAAAATTGAATGTTTTTTCATTGTTTATAAATTTTTAAAAAAAAGAATATTATCACTCGAAAGTAATAATATTCAATAATATATTTAATCTAAAATTTTAATTTTTATATTCCTAAACCAAACATCATCGCCATGATCTTGAAGTCCTATATAACCTTCCTGGTTTTCACCACCCGTAGCAAGAAAGTTTGGCCAATCTTTGAATTTACTTCCTTCAACCATTTCTCTCCAAGTGTCTGTCCACAAATGATACTCAACAACATTTTCTCCATTCTGTGAATGAACAACTGTACCTCTGTAAACAAGTATACCACCTGTATTCCATTCACCAGCCGGATTTGAGTTCTGAGGAACAGCAGGAACAAGATCATAAAGTGATGCTGATTGACGATTATTATCTTTTCCTAATTTCGCATCAGGATGTCTTTCATTATCCAATATTTGATACTCAGGAGCAGATTCGTAAAGAGGTTTACCTTCTACTTCTTGTCCGAGATAAAAAATACCACTGTTTCCTCCTTCTGACACTTTCCACTCGAAAGACAATTCAAAATTTCTGAGTTTCTGATCATAAATGATGTCACCACCATCTTTAGCACCAGCTTCACCCATTCCAGATCCATTTATTTTAATGGCTCCATCTTCAATTGTCCATGCAGTTGGTACGTCAGCTCTATTATAACCGCGCCATCCGGTAAAATCTTCTCCATTGAATATATATGTCCAACCTTCATCTTCTGCAGACACTTCTGAGGCACCTCCGTTGGACTGTTTGTTGGAACACGATGTAAATAACATTCCTGTCATAAAAAGCAAACTAAACAAATAAATAATTTTCTTCATGTTTTTTTAATTAATATTAAATTCAAAACAAGTATTAAAAGAGGGGAAAGAGAAAATTATATTGCCCCTCTTTATTATACCATTTTACTATGGCATAGCAGGCAACTGCCAACCGTTTTGATATGTATGATTAATTATTTCATTTGCATACTCAACAGCATTAACAGGATCTGTCCATGTCTTGGCAAACGTAGGATGACCATCTACAATAGTAAAGCCATCTTCTATAATTGTTCTTATAGTTGCATCTGAAGGGATATTTGTGAATCTCATATTTTCACCATCCCAATTAAGGATTTGATTAAGACCTTGAAGTCTAACCGCCAATACCCCCATAACAATCATTTCGTTAAAAGGTCCTGCCTCTGAGAAAGGAGATGCCGTTTCAACACGATTCTCAGGACTTTCTTTACACGCACGCACCCAGTCCATTTCATGTGAAAGTGTAACTTCTCGTTGCGTTTTTGGAGAATTAGGTTGACGTCCTGACAATAACCATGGATTTACACCATAGCAACCACATAATAATGTATCCTTTGTACCATAGAATATAGCACCACCACCACTATCATTCAAATTTCTACCTGCTGGAACTCCTTCAGGGCGTTCAGGCTGAAGACCACCATCATACCATACTACTTCCACTTCAGGCATTGCAACCTTTGGAAGATTTTCGCGCGCGGGGAATACATATTTTACTATTTGTGCAGAAGGTGCACTATCTGTCAGTAACATAGTTGATGATCCCTGAACACTTGATGGGTATCCTAATCTCAATCCTTTAAATACAGGATGCAATATATGGCAAGCCATATCACCTAGGGCACCAGTACCAAAATCCCACCATCCACGCCAATTCCAAGGATGGTAGAGCTCATTAAATGGACGCATTTTTGCCGGACCTATAAATAGATCCCAGTCTAAAGTAGATGGAATTGGATGAGTTTCTTTAGGTATCATTAAACCTTGCGGCCATATTGGTCGATCGGTAAAAGCCTCAACTTTTGTAACTTCACCAATTTGACCATCCGCAATCCAATCAATCACCTGACGAACACCTGTTCCCGATGATCCCTGATTACCCATACTGGTTGCTACCTTGTATTTCTGAGCTAATTTAGTTAGAAGACGTGATTCATAAACACTGTGCGACAAAGGTTTTTGCACAAAAACATGTTTATTCATAGTCATTGCATCAGCAGCAATGATAGCATGCGTATGGTCGGCAGTAGCTACAACCACTCCATCGATAGTGTTTCCCAGTTCTTCGTACATGCGTCTATAGTCATAATACTTTTTAGCATTTGGATAATTATCAAATACACTTTGACTATAATTCCAGTCTACATCACAAAGACCAACGATATTCTCACTTTTAAGATTATTAAGGTTTGAATTCCCCATACCTCCAATACCAACAGCAGCAATATTGAGTGTATCACTTGGTGCTTTATATCCCATGCTCTTTCCAAGTACCGTTGAAGGCACAATGGTCAGTCCGGCAGCTGCAATAGCTCCGGTTTCTAAAAATCTTCTTCTTGAAATGCTTGATGACATAAGTACTTTTTTTAGGTTTCTACTTCTATTTGAATATGTGTATATAATATAATATTTAATTTTATAAATATTTAAATTATAAAAAGCTTTTTATTCATTTAAATATAGCTGGATGCTATTATTTAAATAATACATACATGTGTTCTATTCCCTTTGTTCTAATAAATAGTTTCGTAAAAGTAAGATAAATTAATTTGAAAACGAAATTTTAAATATAAAAATCATTCTATAATTGATGTTTTGATGACAAAAACCTAAAAATAGCAAATAAGGCATGCTGAAAATGTTTTATGTAGTTTGTTTTTTCAGTCAAACTTTGACTTTAATACGTATTCTATTTTCAGATGTTTTAAACAAAAAATAACAAAGAAAAAGGTTTGTAATAAATTCATATAAATGAATAATCATTAAAAAAACTTGTTTATTTTTAATGATTATGTAACTTTATCTTTATAATAAACTACTTTAGAAAAAAAACAATGACTCAGAACAGTTTTTTAGGTATAATAGAACAGAGTATCAGGAATCATTGGGATTTACCTGCCATGACTGATTACAAAAGTGAAGCTCTTTATTACAGAGACTTTGCTCGTGAAATTGATAAGCTTCATGATGTTTTTAAAGCTGCTGGCGTACAGCGTGGAGATAAAATTTCTCTATGTGGTAAGAATAGCTCAAAATGGGTTATCACCTTTTTTGCAGTTCTCTCATATGGAGCAGTTTCTGTAAACATTTTACATGAATTTGATAAAAATAGTGTTCAGTTTATAGTAGATCATTCAGACTCTAAAATGCTTTATATTGATGAAAGCATATGGGCAAATATTGATGATAGTAAAATACCCAAAATAGAGACTGTATTTTCTTTAGATAATTTCTCTCTGATTAAAACAAACAAAGACGAATTAAATCAGTTTATATCAGAATCTCATACTTACTTTGAAAATAAATATAAGAGAGGTTTTTTTGTAAATGATGTAAACTTTAGAACTGATAAATCAGAAGAACTGGCAATTTTAAATTACACATCAGGCACAACCAGTAGCCCTAAGGGTGTTATGATACCATACCGTAGTTTATGGTCAAATACTAAGTATGCTAATGAAAATGTGAATTTCATACATTCTGGAGATAATATTCTTTGCATGTTGCCAATAGCACATACATATGGTCTCGCTTTCGAAATTTTGAATTCCATAGCTCTTGGCTGTCATATCCATTTCCTTGGCAAAACACCTTCTCCTAAAGTTTTAAAAGATGCTTTTGCTGCAACTAACCCCAAGCTTGTGCTAGCTGTTCCTCTTATTCTAGAAAAAATAGTAACTAAAATTGTTTTTCCTAAACTGAAAGAAGGTTCTACAGCCATCTTGATAAAGATTCCACTACTTAATAATTTAGTTTATTCTAAAGTATGTCAATCCATGGTCGATTTTTTTGGAGGCAATCTTGACGAAGTAGTTATTGGAGGTGCTGCATTGAATAAAGATGTAGAAAACTTTCTTAAGAAGATAAAGTTCCCATTTACGGTAGGATACGGTATGACTGAGTGCGGACCTCTTATCTCATATTCTTACTGGAAAGAGTATAAGAAACGTTCTTCAGGAAAGGTTGTCGACAGGATGCAAGTGAAAATTGATTCAAAGGATCCGGAAAATATTGTTGGCGAAATATTAACAAAAGGAAGTAACCTTATGCTTGGTTATTATAAGAATGAAGAAGCTACAAAGAGTACATTCACAGATGATGGATGGCTTAAAACAGGTGATTTGGGTACCTTAGACAAAGACAATTTCGTTTTCATTAAAGGAAGGAGTAAAAATCTATTGCTTGGTCCATCCGGTCAGAATATTTATCCTGAAGAGATAGAAGAAAAACTTAACAGTTATGATTATATTGATGAAGTTCTCGTGATTGATGAAAATCACAAAATTATTGCTCTAATAGTGCCTGATAAAGATGCACTACTAGAAGCTGGTATAGAAGAAGAACAGTGGGACTCACATTTCAATGATATCATAACTGAGGTTAATCCCACGCTACCGACTTACAGTCGTATTACTTCTTTTCGCATTCAGAGCGAAGAGTTTGATAAAACTCCAAAAAGGAGTATTAAACGATTTAAATACCAGAAATAGTTAAATCAATATTCATCCCAACTTTTTATATGAACATCATCTAGATCCATAGTACAAAATGCTGTGATAAATGCACTTGCCAATCTAGCATTAGTAATTAACGGGATATTATAATCTATTGCACCACGACGAATAATATAGCCATTGGTTAGCTCTCTACGAGTAACATCTTTTGGTATATTAATGATGAGATCAAACTTCTTATCAGCAATCATTGTCTGTATGTTATTTTCACCATCTTCATCCGGCCAATTAACATCAACAGCATTAATACCATTATCAAGTAAAAATTTTTGGGTCCCATGACTTGCAAATAACTCATAACCTTTTTCACTTAATAATTTACAAGCTTCAAGCAAATCAACTTTTGATTTCATCTCTCCTGAAGAAATTAATATAGCCTTTTTAGGTATTTTATACCCAACAGAGAGCATTGATTTGAGTATAGCTTCCAAAAAATCATCTCCAATACAGCCCACTTCACCTGTTGACGACATATCAACACCCAGCACCGGATCTGCATTTTGAAGTCTGGAGAATGAGAATTGAGATGCTTTCACACCTATATATTCCAAATCAAAAACCGAACTGTCAGGTTTTGTAAATGGTGCATCCAACATGATGCGCGTTGCTGTTTCAATAAAGTTCTGTTTTGATACCTTGGAAACAAATGGGAATGAACGACTTGCCCTAAGGTTACACTCGATAACCTTAATGTCATTGTTTTTAGCCAGATACTGAATATTAAAAGGTCCACTAATATTCAATTCCTTTGCAATCTGTTTTGATATTTTTTTCACCCGTCGCATGGTTTCAAAATATATCTTCTGGGCTGGGAAAACCAATGTAGCATCACCAGAATGTACACCTGCAAATTCAACATGCTCTGATATTGCATATTCAACCACTTCACCCTCTTTTGCTACTGCATCAAACTCAATCTCTTTAGCATTTTGCATAAAGCTAGAAATCACTACAGGGTGCTCTTTTGATACATTCACAGCCATCTTGAGGAAAGTGTGCATCTGCTCCCTATCATAGCATACATTCATGGCAGCACCTGAAAGTACATATGAAGGTCTAATAAGTAATGGAAAACCAACCTCATCAATAAATGCATCAATCTCCTCTTTGCTGCTCGCTTCTTTCCATCTAGGCTGATCAATTCCAAGATCATCAAGCATTCCGGAGAATTTATGTCTATTTTCTGCTCTATCAATAGATAAAGGTTGTGTGCCTAAAATAGGTACTTCCTGACGATATAGCTTCATAGCCAGATTATTAGGAATCTGACCACCTACTGAGAGAATCACTCCTTTAGGATTCTCAACATCAATAACATCAAGTACACGCTCAAAGGTAAGTTCATCAAAGTAGAGCCTGTCGCACATATCATAATCTGTAGATACCGTTTCAGGGTTGTAATTAATCATAACTGAATCGTAGCCAAGATCACGGGCAGTTTGTACTGCATTAACAGAACACCAGTCAAACTCTACCGAAGATCCTATACGATAAGCACCTGACCCCAGTACAATTACTGCTTCTTTTCCTTCCTTTCTATAAGGAGTATGTGGATTAACATTACCATACGTAAAATAGAGATAATTGGTTTTTTCGGGATGCTCAGAAGCAACAGTATATATTCTACGTATTACGGGAGTGATTTGAAGATTTTTTCTGTGATTACGAACTCTAATCTGTTCACTTTCCATGTTCCCTTGAGGCTCTTCTATCAGTCTCGCAATCTGGAAGTCTGAGAATCCCAGTCTTTTAGCTTCATAAAGTATATCAGCAGAAATATCTTCTATCTTGTCGAATTCAGCTATTACTTTTGAATAATTGTAAATATTTTCAAGCTTTTCAAGGAACCAAGAATCTATTTTAGTCAGTTCTTTAATCTGTTCAACACTATATCCTTTTTCAAAAGCATCGGCTATGGCAAAAATACGTAAGTCAGTAGGCTTTGAAAGCGACTCCTCCACATTATCAAAAGAGATCTCTCTATTACCTACAAAACCGTGCATACCCTGCCCGATCATCCTCAATCCTTTCTGGATAACTTCTTCAAACGACTGCCCTATTGACATTATCTCGCCAACTGATTTCATTGAAGAACCAATCTCATGGCTAACTCCATAAAATTTGTTGAGATCCCATCGTGGAATTTTCACAATCATATAATCCACTGCAGGGGCTGTATAAGCTGAATTTAGAGTTCCCATTTCACCTATTTGATCGAGCGTATAGCCCAATGCAAGTTTAGTTGCTACAAATGCAAGTGGATAACCTGAGGCTTTGGATGCTAAAGCGGAAGAACGGCTCAACCTCGCGTTTATTTCAATAATTCTATAATCATTTGTCTCCGCATTAAAGGCATACTGAATATTACATTCACCCACTATACCAATATGTCGCACAACCTTTCTTGCAACATCCTCAAGGAGTGATATTTGATTTTTGTTGAGTGTGATAATAGGTGCAACAACAATACTTTCGCCTGTATGAATACCAAGAGGATCAAAATTCTCCATTGGAACAACGGTAAAGCAATGGTCATTTTTATCTCTTATAACCTCAAACTCAATCTCTTTCCAGCCTTTAAGACTTTCCTCTACCAACACCTGACTTGAAAATGAAAGAGCACTCTTACACAACTCTCTAAACTCTTGCTCGTCATCACAAATACCAGACCCCTGTCCGCCAAGTGCATAAGCTGAGCGTATCATAATAGGAAAGCCTATTTCATTAGCAGCGTCAAGTGCTTCTTCTAGCGATTCTACAGCTCTCGACTGTGGTGTTTTTGCCTCAATCTCATTAAGTTTTTTCACAAAAAGATCACGATCTTCTGTAATCATAATAGCATCAACTGAAGTACCTAATACTTTTACATTATACTTTTCCAGTATACCATTTTGATACAGCTCTGTACCACAATTTAATGCCGTTTGTCCACCAAAAGCTAATAAAATACCATCTGGTTCTTCTTTTTGAATCACCTTCTCAACAAAAAAGGGAGTGATTGGAAGAAAGTAAACCTTATCGGCTACTCCTTCAGATGTCTGAATTGTGGCGATATTAGGATTAATAAGTACTGTTTCAATTCCCTCTTCGCGCATAGCTTTAAGTGCCTGTGAGCCCGAATAATCAAATTCTCCTGCTTGTCCGATTTTAAGGGCACCGGAACCCAGTAAAATTACTTTCTTAATAGATTGATCCATTTATATTATATTTTCTGTTTGTTGTAGGTTTCTATTAATTATCATACAATGATATATGATACTATTGGACTCAAAAAAATCGGAAACTTCGTCTGTTTCGCTTTTGGCTGTAACTCCGTAATTTCCGATTATTGTATATATGGGTTTGAAAAATTGTTTTTTGTAGTGGTAGATCATCTGTCAAGTATTCGGGATAACCGTCTATTGCTGTACTGAAAACTACCTCACCAAATATTGATCTTTCGACTCTAAACGATTTTCTCTGAAAGATTGTATCATTTTCAAAGATTAACCGTATCAATGTAATTTTACGCATAATGCGTACATTATTTTGTTGAATTAATACCGTATACTATATATTACACAAAGATAGAAAAAAATCTTTAAGGTTTTTAATAGTAATAGAAATGTAATCATTTTTTAAACACAGTGAATATTCATTAGATAAAATCCAAATATATTCACAAGGAATCACCATAACCATAGACTAATTACATTTATATGATGCTTATATTACCTTTATTATTAGTATATATAAACATAAGGATGATATAAGCCAGTAATAAGCCAAACATAAGGAGAACATAAGCCGGTACTGAGTGTAATCAATACAAGTTTGCTTTTTAAACCCTCTTTTTGTATATTATGATGATTTTAATTAAGGAGTAAATTTCCAAAAAGTGATTGTTAAACTTTTGGAGTTAAACACAATAACAACAAAACAAACTATAAAAATAATATACAGACAATGAATAAAATTGCGTTAATCGGGAACTACCTTCCCCGAAAGTGTGGTATAGCTACGTTTACACACGATCTAAACGAGGGCTTAAAAGCAAATGGTGTAGAAACGGCTGTATTGGCAATGAGCGATGGCATAAACAATTATAATTATCCTTCAGATGTTGTTCTTGAGATTGAACAAAATGATATCAATTCTTATATTAATGCTGCAGAATATCTTCATACAAATAAATTTGATACCGTAATATTACAACATGAATTTGGAATATTTGGTGGCAAGGATGGAAAGCACATTATTCAGTTACTCAAAAGGCTACGTATGCCTGTAGTTACGACAATGCATACAATACTCGACAACCCTACTGAAAATATGAGTAAGGTGGTGAGCGAGCTTGGGAGGCTGTCATGTAAGATTGTAAGCATATCGTCAATGGGGTTATCTCTCTTGGAAAAGATTTATGGAATCTCTTCTGAAAAATGTGTTCATATACACCATGGTGTACATAAAATAGAAAATCAGGATGTTAGTGGTTTAAAGAAAAAGCTGGGAGTTGAAAACAAAAAGATTTTGCTGACTTTTGGCTTATTATCCAAAAACAAATCTATTGAAGTGGTAATAAATGCATTACCTGAGGTTATTAAGAAACATCCAGACACTGTATACATAGTATTGGGAGCAACACATCCACATGTTTTAAAGCATGAAGGTGAAGATTATCGTCATTCGCTTATCCGCTTAGTTAAAAAAAATGGTTTGGAAAAGAAGGTCTTGTTTATAAATAGGTTCGTCAGCAATGAAGAGTTATTTGATTATCTTAAGATGTGTGATATTTATGTGATACCTTACCTTGGTGAGAAACAAATTTCATCAGGTACACTAATATATACTATGGGAGCGGCAAAACCTATTATCTCTACTCCCTTTTGGTATGCTACAGAGATGCTTGCAGAAAACAGAGGAATGCTGTTCAACTTCAAAGACTCTGTTCAGCTTGGTGATAAGATAAATGATCTTCTTGATAACGATGATAAGAGAGAAACAATCGCTCAAAATGCATTTGCTCTTGCTAAAGAGTGTTATTGGCCCAGTATAGGTAAGCAATATTATGATTTGACAAGTATAATTATTGATGAGGAAGGCGTAATAAAAAATGAATATGAATTGGCTGATGAGAGTGAGCTAAAATTTACATATCCTCCTATTAAGTTAAATCATTTACAGTTGATGACTGATAATACAGGAATATTACAACATGCAAGATTTAGTATACCAAATCGTTCTCATGGTTATTGTACTGATGATAATGCGCGTGCTCTTTTACTTACAGTTATGATGCAAAATGATGTTCAGGATGTGGATGAATTAAACAGACTTACTAGCATTTATTTATCTTACCTAGATTTTGCTTTTAATACTGAAAAGGGTAAATTCAGAAATTTCATGAGCTACTCAAGGGAGTGGCTTGATGAAAAAGGTACTCAAGATAGTAATGGAAGAACTATATGGGCATTAGGTTACACTGCGGCTAATACAAATGTAAGTAGTTTTTATCATCACTCAGACACTCTTTTTAAAGTGGGACTTAAAATGGTGGATAGCATCTATCATCCGCGTTCACTTGCCTATACAATACTTGGATTGGCAAATCATTCTTTAGTACGTGAGGAACAGGAGATAATTGATATATTGAAAAAGAAAGCTTCTCATCTTTATACTGTTTTCGATAAAACAATAGACAATGAGTGGCTTTGGCATGATCACAAAGTCACATATGGAAATAGCCGAATTCCACAGGCATTAATTTTTGCAGGATGGTTCTTAAAAGATAATGATATGGCAAATAGAGGCTTAAAGATACTGGATTGGTTAATCGAAAAACAATTTAGAGATGATATTTTTTCACCGATAGGAAATGATGGATGGCTAACTCCTGAAAATAAAGCACAGTTTGATCAGCAGCCGCTTGAGGCAAATGGTATGATTGATGCCTGCTTGCAAGCTGAATCCTACACAGGATTAGAGAAGTATGGAAACTACGCAATGACAGCATTGTCATGGTTTACTGGTGATAATGATATCGACGAACCTATTTATGATTTTTCGACAGGTGGTTGTAATGACGGACTTATGCCAACTGGTGTTAATATGAATAAGGGGGCTGAATCGACGATTTCTTGGTTGATGTCGTTACAAAATATATCTCTCTATCTTCGTGAAGCAAAAAAATAAATTTATGATAAAGATTAAAAGAAAAACCATAAGAATTCTACCGTCGTCAAGCCGAACACTGGTGCGTCCTTTTGTTCCAGGTAGTGAGTCTCAGATAGAGCATATCCTTTTTAGGATTTTTTCTACACCTGCATCCAAACGCAAAGCTATTGTTAACAAGCTTCACAAACGTTTGGAAATGCCTCATGAAACATCTAAAAAAATATTTCTTAAGCATTTCGAAAATATTAAACATCGTATACCTACTAACTCTAAGCTAACTGAGATTGATAAACAGTTCATAGGTGCCTATTTTACTCAACAATATGCACTTGAGTCAACGGCACTTTTTAATCCTTCAATTGTATCTCACCCCCTGCAAAATAAAAACGATGTAACGAGATTTATTATTAGTTTAAGGGCGATTGGTGAAGGACACATTTCTTCAATAACTTTTATGGAAGGTGAGATTGATAAAGATTTTAATATATCTGTTAGTAAAAATTCTCCGGTTATTTATGAACCAGAGCGTAAAGATCACATTTATGAGAAAACAGTTATCAAGAAAAAAGCTAATGAATTGGATCTTCTCACAGATCTAAATAAACCTCTCTTTGATTTATTATCTGAAGAATTTACTTATACTGATCTGAATAATAAAATAAACAAGTTAATTAACGGCAATATTAATAATAACAGATCTGAACTGATTAATTCTATGAACAGCGTCAGGATGTTGGTTCTTTCAAACTTCACTCTGCGTTTTGATACTGATGATATTACGGAACGTGCTATATATCCCGCTTCGCCATCACAAAGCAATGGTCTTGAAGATGCTCGTTTTGTTAAGTTTACTCGTCAAGATGGAACTACAACATATTACGCTACTTTTACTGCTTACGACGGTAAAAACATTATGCCTGAGATGCTAGAGACTGATGATTTTAAGGAGTTTAAGATCTCAACTTTAAGTGGGTCAGCTGTTAAAAATAAAGGGATGGCTCTCTTTCCCAGAAAAGTGAATGGCATGTATATGATGCTTGGACGTCAAGACAATGAATCGTTGTATATCATGCAGTCGGATAATCTATACTTCTGGCATGAGTATCAACCATTGCTCAAACCTACATACGACTGGGAACTTACACAAATTGGTAATGGTGGTTCACCTATTGAAATAGATGAGGGATGGTTGGTAATTACACATGGCGTAGGACCTGTTAGGACCTATTCACTGGGGGCTGTTCTGCTCGATAAAAATGATCCTTCTAAAGTTATTGGTCGACTTGAAAAACCGTTAATTGCACCCAGGAAATATGAGAGTTCGGGATATGTTCCAAATGTAATTTATACCTGTGGTGCTATGGTCATTGACCGCACGCTTATTTTACCATATGCAATATCAGATGTTGTAACTAAGTTTGCAACAGTTAGCGTGGACGATATTATTAAATCAATGAAGATAGTATGAAAATAGCAATGTTGGCCCCAATAGCATGGCGAACACCACCGGTTCATTACGGTCCGTGGGAACTGGTTACGTCGCTCTTAACAGAAGAATTAGTGAAAAACGGTATAGATGTTACTCTTTTCGCTACGGGGGATTCAATTACAAAAGCAAATCTTAGAGCAGTAAGTTCAAAAGGTTATGCTGAAGATATTAACATTGATGCAAAAGTATGGGAATGCCTTCATATATCAGAATGTTTTGAACATGCTGATGATTTTGATATTATTCATAACCAGTTTGATTTTCTGCCTCTTTCTTATTCAAAACTTATTGATACACCAATAGTTACGACTATTCATGGTTTTTCATCACAACGGATTATGCCTGTTTATAAAAAATATAATGACACCACACATTACATATCGATAAGTGATGCTGATAGATCACCTGAACTGGATTATACCGCTACAATTTATCATGGCATAGATCTAAATCAGTTTACATTTAATCCTGAACCTGAGGGTGATTATATTATATATTTTGGAAGAATTCATAAAGATAAAGGCACAAAAGAAGCCATTGAAATAGCACAGGCTCTTGGTAAGCAGCTGATTATTGCCGGGATTATACAGGATCAGAATTATTTTGATGAAAATGTCAGACCTTTTCTTAAAAAAGGTAAGATTGAGTATATAGGTAGTGTAGATCCTATAAAACGAGATACTCTTTTGGGTAACGCAAAATTATTGTTACATCCTATTAACTTTAACGAGCCATTTGGACTCTCAGTTGTTGAAGCGATGGCATGCGGTACACCTGTTGTCGCTTTCAATAAAGGAAGTATGTCTGAACTTATTACAAACGGTGTAAATGGTTTTTTAGCTGAGAACTCAGAAGAGGCAATTGAAAAAATTATGAACATTGATAATGTTCATCGCCTTTCGTGTAGAGAGATTGTAGAGAAAAAATTTTCTAAAGAGATTATGTCACAAAATTATATAAGCATCTACAGAAAAATTTTAGAAAAATAATATTTTAAAAGATTTGTTGTTTAAAAAAGCTATATTTGTGATGAATTATATGAAACTGTATTTTGTTATAATCACAAAACAATAAATACAATTTTAATACTATAATAGTATAATAAAAATATAAAGCATGAAAAATTGGATTGTAGAATCGGTTATTTTGTCTGTAGGATTAGTGGTATTAGGCATTTTATTATATAGTGGTATCAATAACTTTACAGAACGTGATCGCGTTGTTACCGTAAAAGGGCTAGCCGAAATAGAAATACCTGCCAATAAGGTTACATGGCCTCTTATGTACAAAGATATTGGCAATGATCTGACTACTTTATATACTAATATTCAAAGTAAAAACAGAACTATTGTAGAATTTCTACAGTTGAATGGTATTACACCTGATGAAATAAGCATAGCTCCACCTGAAATTATCGACATGGAGGCTGAACGCTACATAAATCAAACTATTCAAAACAGGTACAATGCAACATCCGTTATAATAGTCACCTCTTCTGATGTAGATAAAATACGTAAACTTATTTCGGAACAGACTGAATTACTGCGTCAAGGTGTTGCAATAACAGGAGGTGATTATCGTTACAATATATTATATGAGTTTACCGATTTGAATAATATTAAGCCTTCCATGATTGAAGAAGCAACAAGAAATGCCAGAGAAGCTGCTGAAAAATTTGCTATGGACTCAGGAAGTAAGTTGGGAAAGATTCGCAATGCCTCGCAAGGTCAGTTTACAATTAATGATCGTGATGTCAATACTCCTTATATTAAAAATGTTAGAGTTGTAACTACCGTAAATTATTACCTCAAAAATTAATTGCACGGTAGATGCCGCACTATGAAAGCTATACTACTTATAAGAGTTTTTGTGCACCATCACTAATCACCACGTCGTACACTTCTGGCTGATAACCAAATTTTTTATTAAATTGTTCTTTAGCATATTTAATAAAAGAATCATACAACTCATTTTTAACCAAATTAATTGTACAACCACCGAACCCTCCACCCATTACGCGTGAGCCTGTAACACCGTGTTCTTTAGCTATGTCGTTAAGGAAATCCAACTCTTTACAACTCACCTCATACAGGTCTCTCATGCCATTGTGAGTTTCATACATCCTTTGACCAACAGTATAAAAATCACCTCGTTCTAAAGCATCACTAACATCTCTGACACGTTGAGTTTCTTCGATAACATATTTTGATCGTTTATAATCTTCTTCCGAGATTTCATCTTTCATTTCATTTAGCATTTGCATTGATGCATCACGTAGAAATTCAACTTCAGTATATTTCTTAGCTATTGTGGTAGAAACATTTTCACATGACGTACGTCGTGCATTGTAAGCTGAAGAAGCTAGCTCATGTTTAACTAATGTGTCCAATAGTACGAGTTTATAACCATCGGGATAAAAAGGAAAATATTTATAATCCATGGTTTTAGTATCTAAACGTATTAGATATCCTTTTTTACCAAAGAGTGATGCAAACTGATCCATAATTCCACACATTACACCTACATAATTGTGCTCAGTGCTCTGACCAATATATGCAAGTTCTAACTTATCAATCTCATGATTAAGTAGATCATTCATTGCGAAAGCATACGTACATTCCAAAGCTGCAGATGATGACATACCAGCACCTAGGGGAACATCACCTGAGAAAACAGTATCAAATGCTTTTATTGTTTTACCTCTTTTAATGAATTCACGACAAACACCAAATATATACTTTGCCCAATTTTCTTTAGGAATATCTTCTTCATTAAGTCCAAACTCTGAACTTTCATCAAGATCAATAGCGTAAGCTCTAACTTTCTCTAGTCCATTAAACTTTATTGCTGCAATCATACCTTTATTGATAGCTCCTGGAAATACAAAACTTCCATTGTAATCGGTATGTTCACCAATCAAATTTATACGTCCGGGAGAGGTATATACTTCGATATTATTATTCCCAAATTTTTTATTAAATATCTCAATTATCTCTTCTTTTGTCATTTTTGCTCCAATTTTTATCAATAACGCTATCAATACTACTAATAAATAATTCCAGTCATATATATAATAGTAAAAAAATCTTTTTCAGTATGATAATAAAAACAAATCGCGGGTGTAATAAATACCCCGCGATTATCATGTATAATATTTTTGAAATTTATTCTACTGGAATATCTTTGTTCACATTTTTGGAACCACTTACTGCATAATAAAGCATATATATTAATAATGCTAATGTTAACCAGAAGCTATTTAGGAATCCAAAATTGTCAGCAAGTGCACCCTGAATAAGTGGGAAAATACCTCCACCCACTACCATGGTCATGAAAATACCTGAAGCAAGTTCGGTGAATTTTCCTAATCCTTCTGTAGCCAGATTGAAAATCGCTCCCCACATAATGGAAGTACACAGTCCACCAAGTACTAAAAACAGAATTTTAAGAGGTACTACTTCACTCAACATATTAAATGAAATAGATTCTGGTATAAACATAGCTGAGGCAACAAACAAAATGGCTACTGCTGAAGTTGTTGTTAACATAACTTTACTTGAAATCTTGCCACCGATAATTCCACCTAACAGACGACCTACAAGCATTAAGAACCAGTAAGCACCAACAAATGTTCCCGCAACTCCTGCAGCAATTCCCAAGCCACCTAAAGCTGTAGTTTCAGTCATATATAAATTAATGATATTAGGGATACCTACTTCAATACCTAAATATGCAAAAATAGCTACAACGCCAAGTACGAAGTGGCGGAATGACATGGCACTATATTTTTTTCCTGATGGAGATACAGTATCTTTTACTTGATCAGTGGTATTTGCCTCTTTTTCTTTACGTGGTTCAGGAATATTTACAGCCTTCAAAACTATAAAAGCAAAAGCAAAAATAACCATAGCTATATATAGAGCAGGATTGGCATCGCTTATAGAAGCTTGTGATACTTGACCACCAATAAGATATCCAACAAATATAGGTACGATAGTTGCACCAATAGAGTTTATTGATCCTCCAAACTGAATAAGTTGGTTTCCTTTATTTCCACCACCACCAAGTGTGTTAAGCATTGGATTAACTACAGTATTAAGCATACACATAGAAAAGCCTGACACAAATGCTCCAATCAAATAAACAGCAAAGCTTGCTACAACTCCAGACAGAAACATTAATGCTACACCTATAAAGCCAACAGTTACAGCAGAAAGAGCTGTAAATTTATATCCTTTCTTCTGTAGGATAAGCCCTGCAGGAATTCCCATAAACAAATAGGCAAGGAAATTAGCAAAATTCCCCAATTGCGACATAGCATTACTAGCACCGAACTGGTTTTTAACAATTACACCGAACGGGTTTTGAAGTCCGGTTACAAAGGAGATCATGAAAAACAATAGAAACATTACTGCTATTGGTAACGCATAGTTTTTCTTTTGAGTTGTTGCGTTCATAATTCTAAATTAATTAATGATTTAATATATTACTTTTTATACTCTTGACCATTAACAAAGAAAAGACCGTTAACAATTTGATTTGTTATGCGGTCATGCATTGTACCCAAATAAGGATACTCTAAAACGAAATAATCATTTATATTAGGGTGTCCGAAGACAGTGTTCTGAAGTGTACCATTTTTAAAATGTCTCATTAATGATACTATTTTAGCTTCATTATTTATAATCAATACTTCACTCCCTACTTTATTGGTTAGAATGTATAATCCGGTTTGCTTGCGATCTACAGTTTTGATAAAAGCTTCAACAAGCAAACCAGACTTGCTATACATTTTACTCATGCTATTTTCTTGGTTTTTAAATTAAGATAAAGATGAAGATTGATCTTTTTAATTTGATGTAAAATTAACACAGGCATTTGTAATTACCTAACATTTTTTTGTGTTATAAAACATAAAAAATATTAGAATTTCACATATTTATATTTTACTCGTCCTCCATATTCTTAATTATCAGCACTTTGTCTATTTTATTACCATCAACATCCATAATTTCAAAGATTAAGTTATTATAATAAAACTTATCTCCTACTCCAGGGATTTTATTTATACATGAAAAAACAAATCCTGCAACTGTTGAGTAATCAATTTTATCGAAATCAACAACAAAATTTTCGTCGAACTGAGATAATATCTCTATAGGTGCCTCCCCACTTACCAATGCAGAGTTATCATCACGTATAAATATCAGAGGCTCCGTTGATTCAACATCAGTCTCTTCTGGTATATTCCCAACTAAATTTTCAAAGATATCATGAATTGTAATAATTCCGTCGAGACTGCCATATTCATCTACTACAACTGCAACGAATTTATAGCTATTTTTAAAGTTTTCAAGCACTTTTTGAGCTCGAGCTGTATTTGGTACAATTATGGGTTCTAGAATTAGCTCTTCAATTGAAAAATCCTGTTTACTATTTAGTCGCATTAGAAAATCTCTCATAGATATTATACCCACAAAATCATCAATTTTCTTTCTACATGCAAGAATCTTGCTATGCTTTGTTTGCAAAAGATCTTCTACTATTAATTCTCTACTCTTATTAATATTTACCCATTCAATATCTGTACGATGTGTCATTAAATGTTTAGCACGTTTATCGGAAAAATAGAAAACCTGTTCATGTATGATATTTTCTTCAACATCGATAATCCCTTCATTTGAAGCTGTTTTAAGCATTGCACGCAATTCCATTTCAGATACAATATCATCCTTAGGTTTTAAACCTATTAACTTGTTAATAAATCTTGTCGAAAAGGATAAAAGCTTTACAAAAGGATAAAAAATTATGCTAACAACATGAATATTAGGAGCCACAATCATTGCCATTTTCTCCGAATTATTCAATGCTATAGATTTGGGCACTAGTTCACCTATAACTATTGATACATAGGTGATTATAAAAACAACTACAACCATTGAAATTGCTTCAGCAAAGGGTGCTAGCAGTTCAGATTGTTGAAATAAAGGTGCTAATTTACCCGCAAAAGCATGTCCACCGTAAGCACCATTAATGATTCCAATTAGTGTAATTCCAACCTGAATAGAAGAAAGAAAATTATCAGGATCAGCTTGTAGTTTTAAAGCTCTAGCAGCTCCACTTGATCCATTCTTGTAGGTTGTTTCAAGCTTGTTTTTATTTGCTGAAACAATCGCTATCTCCGAAAGTGCAAAAAAGCCATTTAACAATATTAATAGAAGAATGATTATTATATCTATCCACATAATCTAATATTCATATAACACTAAAATATATTACCACAAAGGTGTAGGATAGTTTCCATTTAAGGACAACTCTTTTAATTTGGTAACCACGCTGGAGCGGTCATCAGCATAGGTTACTCCAAACCATTTTGATGGAGTATCAAGTATTTTCACTGTAACTGTATTACTAATTATGAGTTCATTCACTAATAGAGGAATAAAAAACTCCTTATTAATGTTGTTCTGATTATCTTTTAGAAATTTAACAAAGTAATCATCAGAATATTTAAAATAATCTGGTGTAAAACCCCACATGTTCATAGATACCGGAATATTATCATCTATGGCAACCCAAGTGTCGTTTTCATCTTTAAAACTAACCTTTCCATCAATACGTTTAACCTGTGTGCGTTCAACTACTCCTATAAGATTGTTATTTTTATCCGCTTCACAAACACCACGTGCAACAGTACCACTATCAGAGAGTGTATTACCAACTCTATAACCAACCATACAATAATTGTTTTTACTATTTTCTAAAGTATAGAGATAATTAATAAGTACCTCAAAACTCTCACGACCGTAAAAGTCATCAGCATTAATTACTGCAAAAGGTTCATTAATTACACTCTTTCCCATCATAATAGCATGGTTTGTTCCCCACGGTTTTACTCTTTCGGGATTTGGTTTAAATCCCTCAGGTAAATTTTCCGGTTCCTGATAAACTAGTTCAACCGGTATCTTTTTTTCATACTTTTTTACAATTTTATCTCTGAACTCATATTCAAAGGATTTACGAATTACAAAAACCAGTTTACCAAAACCAGCATTTACCGCATCATAAATTGAATAGTCCATAATAGTTTCACCACTAGGTCCTACCCCATCAAGCTGTTTTAGACTACCATATCGGCTCCCCATCCCTGCAGCCAAGACAAATAATGTAGGTTTCATTTATTGTTTTTTTAATTTAAATTTTAATACAAATGTAGCATTTTAAGTAGAAACATAAAACAAAAATAGCTCGTTTACTATAGACTGTAAGTTTAAATAAAAAATTGTGTGAGATAGTTTTAAGTTTTATATTTCAAGCAGATATGAGTCTTTTTTGTTAATTTTTCTGCTTTTTATTGCTACATAAAACAATTTACTCACTTATATGTTAAGTAGTGAAAGTAAGATGATTGAATAATCCA
>CAZURM010000012.1:35528-38402 GCA_964622945.1 uncultured Proteiniphilum sp. | reverse complement strand
GCTGATCATTTGTAACATACGCTCTTAAAAACATTTTTCTTGTATCAGCAATCTTGAAAAGAGGCGTACCCATTGTAGCCAATTCTCCTACTTCTGAATATTTGTTTAATATAGTGCCGGTAATTGGGCTAACTATACGAGTCTTTTCAAGCTGATCTTCAAGTTGTGCTATCTGTATTTCAATGGTAGAACTTTGTGCAGAGATATTAGCACTATTTTTTAGTAAAGTAGATGTTTGGGCGGAAAATTGACTTTTTACTACTTCTAATTGTGATTCAATATCATCTAGTTGTTTTTGATTTGCAGCATTGGCAGCAACTAAGCTTTCTACCCTTGCTTTTTCTCTTATCAATGTATTTATTTGTTCCTGCAATGCAGCCGTCTGTGCTTGTATATCAGGCTGTTGTGCAATCACGCCTTGTGCGCTAGAAAGAAGGCTCATTTTTTGTAGATAGAGTTGAGTGCTATCAATATAACCTACCATTTGTCCTTGCTGCAATATATCCCCCTCGTTTAGGTGCAACTCTAAAATGCGACCGTTTGCCTGAGACGAAACGATAATTTCGGTTGCCTCAAATGACCCGGTAGCGTCATAATAGTTGTCGTAGTTGTTACAAGACAGTAAAACTAAAGACGATAATACAATTGATATTAATGCAATTGATCTCATATTGTTAGTGTTTTTAAACATTTTAATTATCCAATTATTTATTTAATTTTGATTAATAGTATACTTAAGTGTATAAATAGACATCAGGTATTGAATTTCGTGGAGAGTCTTGGCTTGTTTTGCAGCCTCTACTGCATTTATTTCCTTCATTAGATCTGAAACTGTCATTGTGCCATTTTCAACTTTCACTTCAACAGCCTCACAAATTTGAGTTTGTAGTCTAATAATTTCGTCATCGTCGCGCATAGTTTGTCTGAATTTTTCTATTTCTTTTTGTTGTTGCGGAATCGCAATGTTTAGGTTATATAAAAATGTCTCTCTTTGAGAATTTATTGCAAGACTTTGTAATTCTATTTTCTTTTTGTCATTTTTTAAAGTATATAAACTTCCAAAGTTCCACGAGACTCGTAGGCCTCCTAAGAAATAAGGTGTAAACTCATTGTCAAACATATTTAATCCTGGTTTTCCATAGCCACCCTGTGCAAAGACACCTATTGTTGGCATCATTCTAGCATTGATAAGTGATTTTTGTAACTTAACAGCATTATCCTGGGCTTCAAACATCTCCAATTCAGGCCTGTTTATTATAGGTGATATTAAGCTGCTTTCCGGATTGGGTTTAACAAACACAACATTTGTGCTTAGTTGCTCTCCAAGAATAACTGACAGCATACTAATATACGCGTCATAATTTGATTCTAAATTAATACGTTGCTGACTAGCTTTGAGTTGTTCAATTTTAACAACACTTAGGTCAGTATTATTAGCCAACCCATTTTTAATATATATTTGCACATTATCATAGTTTCGCTGAAGCTCACTCTCCAGAATATCAAGTTGATTCAATTGTTCTTTTATTAATAAAATGCCAAAATAAAGATTATTAACTCGTTCCCTTAATGTGTATATTTCATTTTCCAGTTGTGTTTTTTCTATTTCTGCATTAGCTTCCAAGCTTTTCTTTTGTGCTGAAATTATTCCGCCATCCCATATTAATTGGCTGAGTTCTGCTACAATTCTATACTGATCCTTATCAATAGATGGAATATCGAGTCCTGGCATATCAATGTCGAGATCAATGCTAGTCACATCTGACTGCCAAGTGCCCTGCACACTCAATGTTCCCTGCGGAAGATAGTTTTTATTGATGTTTGAAATATTAAATCCCTTTATTCTATCAATAATGTCATACTGAATAATAAGAGGATAATTAGCTTCTGCTTTTTGATAGCATTTTTCAAGTGTTATAGTTTGAGCAAAAGCAGTAATAATGTTTAACAACGTCAAAACTTTTATTACAGTAAATTTTCTAAAGCACATATTAATAATTTTTATTTTGTTGTCTTTATAATCCAATCTAAAATCTTCTTTTTCCTGTCAGATACAAAATCGTAGAAATCTTCTTCCTTAATTAGTCCCGAAGATATGAGTAAAGGTTTAGCGACAAATGGAAAAATTGCTAAACTAATAGTATTGATTACTAAATCTACAACTGACATTTCGATATTCATATCTTTTAATTGCTTGTCAATAACCGGTTGTGAGATTTGGCGAGTGTTTTGTGTAATATCTTTAAAAAGTTCTTTGTTGATTGTCAGTTCATTTAGTATAAAAATAGGAAGTTCTTCATTTTCAAGAAATAAGTTGATATAATTATCTGTAATTGACTGAATTTTATTTTCCACTGAGATGCTGTCATCTGACAATATAGGCCCCATAACTCCAAGAAGCATTCTAAATTTTTCATGCACCACTTTTTTATAGAGATTTTCTTTACTGCCAAAATAATAATTGAGCAATGCAATGTTGGTTTCCGCTTCCTCTGCTATTTCTCTGGTTTTAGTAGCTGCATATCCTTTTTGGATAAATAATTTATCAGCTGCTTTTATTATCTTTTGTTCTGTTGTTAATTCTTTCATTTATTACATTTTTTCTTATACAAAAGTATTTTAAATATTTGATTTAAACAAATGATTAAACCATGTGTTTAAAAATCTTTCTATTGTTTTAATGTATTTTAACTTATTGTTAGCGTGAAATTATATCTTACAAAATATTGAGTTAATCATGAAAGATTTAAATAATTGGCAAAATAGTTTAAAGAAAAATTATCAGATATTATCTAGTAGATATTTAATTATATAAGCTACAAATATAATTATAAGTGGTCCTATAGCTATAGGACCACTTATGTTTTTTCATAA
>CAZURM010000012.1:0-35428 GCA_964622945.1 uncultured Proteiniphilum sp. | reverse complement strand
CAAATATAATTATAAGTGGTCCTATAGCTATAGGACCACTTATGTTTTTTCATAATCATCACATTTAAATAAATATTCTATACAAGACTATATATTTAATTGACGTTCAGGGATATAAAAATCATTTTTAGTAAGACCACATTTTTTTGCAATAAATTTACAGTAGTCAAGTCGCCCGGTTCTCTGATCCCTAGAATCTGATCCGAAAGTGAATTTTAATCCTGCATTTTTTGCCATTAATATAAATTCTTCATGCGGCACACGAACTGAGTCGCTAATTTCAATTGCCGCCTTCCTAGCATAAGCTGCATCAATGATTCGCTCAAGTCGTTCTTTAGTCCACATATTATAATACTCCTTCTGGATAGGAATTGGAAGAAATAGTGGGCATGCAAATATATCTAGTGGGTCATCATTGGTTAAAATATCCATATAGTGTTTCATATTGATCTCCATAAAAGCCTCTGGATTGTCAATATAAGCAGTATATTCCCAAACATTAATTGTTTCACCATAACTATTGCCATTAGGTACAACCTGCGGGTCCATAGACACATAATCTGCTTTAGCAATAAGCTCAGGTGAAAAGTTTTTAGACCAGCCTGTATACATAGGCTGTATACCCACGTAAACCGGATATGGAGCTAGCTCGTCATAATAGTTTTGTAGTTCCTCATCATTAGTGATACCTCCTCTTTCTCTTATGTTTTGCATAACGCCAAAAGTTACACCCATCTCTCTAGATCTTGCAACTATATCTTCTATAGTTAGATTTGCAGATCTATGGACATGCAAGTCCATCAATGGAAAATCCTCTTGTTTGCTTTCTAAATTGACATGCAACATATTGTTTTTTAAAATACTATTTGCTGCAGCTGATTTTCCAAATATTCCACCTGCCATAAGAAATCCTGAGGTACGTAAAAAAGTTTTCCTGTTCATCATATTATTTTTTAAAATTAATTGAAAGGCAAATATATATTAAATACAACATATAAAACAACATTTAAATAATGTTAATCTTATTTAGAAAAACCAATTATTATATAATAATCGATGTATAATCTTTTTGTTTTTTACTTGTTATGTAGCAAAACTAAACATCAAAGTTTAGCTTACATAATAATATTCAATTGAATTTTGGAGTGTGTAAAAATGTTTTTATTAAAAAGCATAGATAGGTAATTAGTGTTTAACAGTTAGTCTTTTGTACAATTAAGGATAAGATTGAATATATGCAACATTATTATTGTTACTTTGTTTAAAGTAGATAAAAGTAACAATAATGTTATATGATTATAACCAATAAAATATATGCCGGAATTAATAATAGATGCACGAAAAGCTGCAATAAGCGATAGCCTTGAGGTACGCCGGATTCTACCTTTCCGCAAGCGAAGAATGGTAGGGCCGTTTGTTTTTCTTGATCACGCAGGTCCTGTTACTGTTTTACCAAATAAAATAGCTTCTATAGATGTTTTGCCTCATCCTCACATTGGTCTCTCTACGGTAACTTATTTATTTGGAGGTGAAGTTACTCACCGTGACAGTTTGGGGATTGAACAAACTATTCGTCCTGGAGAAGTAAACTGGATGACTGCCGGTAAAGGTATTTCACACTCAGAAAGATTTGAAAATCCTGAGTTGTTATCAAAAAGCTCACTAGAGATGATACAAACATGGGTTGCTTTACCAGAAAAAGATGAAGAGATTGATCCCACTTTTGAAAATTACCAGCCGGAGCAACTCGAAACTTATACAGATACTGGTGTTTGGATGCGACTTATTGCAGGTGATGCCTATGGCTTAAGGAGTAAAGTGAAAACTCATTCACCCCTGTTTTATCTTCACATAAAACTCGATGCCGGATCAAAGATTGGACTTCCCACAGGTTATTCTGAGCGTTCCATTTATATAGCTAAAGGAAAACTTGATATTTCCGGAACTAACTATAATATGAGTCAAATGATTGTTTTCACTAAATCAGAAAATCCTACTATATTTGCTTTGGAAGATACTGTCTTTATGCTCTTGGGCGGCGAGCCATTAGGAGACAGATATATATGGTGGAATTTTGTATCATCAAGAAAAGAACGAATAGAGCAGGCTAAAGCCGATTGGAAATCGGGAAAAATAATGCTTCCTCCTAATGATAACAAGGAATTTATTCCTCTTCCTGAGATAAATGCTAGTTCTCTCGGCAGACAAATAAATCCACCTCCTGAGCCGTTATCCTAATAAGATGGTGTGATATAATGGTTATTATTGACTCTAAACGTATCATTTGTTAAACAATAAAATGCTATATTAGAATAGTTTAGAGTATAGTGTATAATGTAAAAAAATGTTGAGACAACAATATGGAAACCGAATTTGAGAAGATGAGAGGTATGGAGTTGGCTAATTTTAATGATCCTGAAATACAGGAAAGTGCTAAGATATCAATGAGATTATGTGCTAAACTTCAAACTATGACTATTTTTGATGACAACTATCGCGAAGTTATTGAAGAACTTATCCCCGGAATTCCAAAAACAAGCACAATTTGTCCTCCATTTCATACAGATCATGGTAGTAATTTTATCCTTGATGAAGATGTGTTCATAAATTACAATGCTGTTTGTGTTGGTGGTGGATACGTTAGAATTGGAAAACATGTTAGGATAGGACCGAACTGTCAGTTTTATACACCCAATCATCCGACAGACCCAATTGAGCGTCGCAAATCAATCGAAACAGCTTTCCCAATAGTTATTGGTGATGATTGTTGGCTTGGCGGTAATGTTACGATTCTACCAGGGGTAACTATTGGTAATCGCTGTATCATTGCCGCAGGAAGTGTTGTCACAAAAGATGTTCCTGATGATACCATGGTTGCAGGCAATCCTGCAGTGATTAAAAAGAAGTTGAATAAATAAAAACCGGTACCCATTGATGGGTAACCGGTCTAATAGATTTTATAAATTTACTGAGGCTGTTAATCTAATTTCTTGAAAGTGCCTCTTCAAAAGCTTTAGTAAAATAGGGTAGGTCACCTGGCATTCTTGACGTGATAAGATTTCCATCTATCTGTAGAGGCTCATCAACAAAAGTTGCCCCTGCTTGCTCTAACTCTTCCTGAATAGAGCCGGTAGCAGTTGTAGTAACTCCATCCAAAACACCTGCAGCAGCTAATACTTGTGGTCCGTGACAAACAGCAGCTACTGTTTTGCCACTATTAAAAAAATCCCTTGAGAAATTAATTGAGATCTCATGTTCTTTTAAAGCGGCAGGAGCTTGTCCACCAGGAATAATTAAACCTGTAAAATCAGTAACATTTACCTCACTAACAGCCTTTTCAACAACAATTTCAAAATCGCTGTTATAAGCCTTAACCCTACCTCTCTCCGGTCCGATTACTACAACATCATAACCTCTATTTGTCAAATAGCCTATCGGCATATATGCTTCAGCATCGTGAAATCCTTCTGTAACAAGCACCGCTACTTGAGGTCTATCTGCAGATTCAACTAAAAATGTTGCCTCAGTCCTTTCCTCACTTTGCACACAACCTGCTGCAATAATCAACAAGCTTAATAATGTAATTGATTTGAAGATTTTTTTTAACATATCCATTTATTTTGTTAATATTAGTAACTTACATATAAACAATAGTTTAACTGAATTGTTCATTGAAAATATGACTCATATATTAATGTTATTTCAGTAATATATTTCTTATACTTTCTCTTTGTTTTCTTTATGTTCGGCTTATAAAATCATAGAGTTGATATAAGCCGGTAATAAGCCAAACATAGGGATGATATAAGCCGATACAGTACAATGTATATGTCTAATCCTTATCTAGTCTTATATTAAAGGTAAATTTGAAACAGAGCGGCACACTTGTCATAATTTAGAAATAGAGTAATTATGAGGGAATAGAATATTTTCGTCAAAAATATTCTATAACAGTTGTTAGATAAAATGTAGTGCTTCTTGAGAGTTATACTAACCTCATCACTCTGTCAACAGCGTCATCAACCTGAGCAATAGATTCCAGGCCTAATGTCATACAGTGGATATTGCCGGAAGTAAGAGCATATTTTATTGATTGTTCACGTTCGCTATCGCTTACATGGCGGCCTTCACCAAATATTTTCATGCCAATTACTCCTATGCCTTTCTCTTTGGCTTCACCAAGGAGTTTGCTTACTGCATCGGGAGTGTTGTCCATGTGGCTTTGGAAAGGATTTATTCTGGCTAAAATGACATCAACCCATGGATTGTTTACTGCTTCAACCATTGCATCCCAATTGTGGCAAGAGACGCCAACAGATTTAATGATTCCAGCTTCTTTGGCTCTTGAAAGCTCTTCGATATAATGTTTTCTACTATTGCTCCACCCGGGTTGCATTAAACAGTGCATTAAAACTATATCTATATATTCTACACCTATCTCCATACGGTAACGGTCAAGTGATTCGTTAACAGGAACATATCTATTAGAACCATATTCGTATGTCCATATTTTTGTAAGTAAAGTTAACTTTTCGCGTGGTATAGACTTTATTGCATGACCTATAAAAGGGTGTGATCCGTAGGAGTCTGCCATGTCGAAGAATGTGATTCCTCTGTCGTAAGCATGATGAACCATATCAGCAAACTTATCCATGCCTAATCTTGTCTGATTGGATGATTGGGAGCTTCCCACAGTGCCAGTGCCTAATGCAATACGTGAAACGGTAAGCCCACTGTTACCTAATTTTACTTTATCTGTTTTTATTTCTGGTCTCAGATCAATATTGAATGAACCTTGTCCCACAATAGTAAGACCAGCAAAACCTGCTAATCCTTTTTGGATAAAACTGCGTCGTGATACTTTTTTCATGTAATTTACAGATTATTCGATTACTCTTATTTTGTAAGGCTTTTTTCAAAAATAGAAAATATTTTCAATAATACAAATAGTTGATAGTGAAAAAAGTAGAATACATAGAGTTAATTAGGGAGGTTAAAATAAAATATGTGTTTATAAATAAAAACGGCTCCAAGATAATTCTTGAAACCGCTTACTATAAAAGGTGGGCGATGACGGATTCGAACCGCCGACATTCTGCTTGTAAGGCAGACGCTCTGAACCAGCTGAGCTAATCGCCCGATAATTTGAGTATTTTTCTTAAAAGCGATGCAAAGATAGTGTGATTTTAGATTGTAACAAAATATTTCTAAAAATATTTATCAAAATTTTTATGACTCTATTATTATCACTATTTTTGTGACTCCAATAGAGGTATATAATATAATGAACTTAAACAGACTTACAGCTATTTCACCGATTGATGGTCGATACAGAGAAAAAACCGAAAGCCTATTCTCTTTTTTTTCTGAATATGCTCTAATAAAATATCGTGTACAAGTAGAAATTGAATATTTCATTGCTCTGTGTGAAGCAGGGATAGACTCGTTAAGAAATGTAACTGAAGAACAATTTATTTTATTAAGAGCAATATATAAGAATTTTGATGTGGACAGTGCTCAGAACATAAAAGAGATTGAGAAAATTACCAACCATGATGTGAAAGCAGTAGAATATTTTTTAAAGGATAAGTTTGATGAGTTGCATCTTTCGGAGCAGAAAGAATTTATACATTTTGGGCTTACATCCCAAGATATAAATAATACTGCGACTCCAATGATGTGGCGAGATGCCTTAAAAGAGGTATATATTCCTGAAATGGAGTCATTGATTTCATTGATTGACTCTTTGGCTGATGAGTGGAAAGATATACCAATGCTTGCAAGAACTCATGGTCAACCTGCTTCGCCCACACGACTTGGGAAAGAAATGAAAGTTTTTTCATATAGATTATCAAATCAACTGAAGGTGTTGAAAAGTATCCCAAATAAGGCGAAATTTGGAGGTGCAACAGGTAATTTTAATGCACATCATGTAGCATATTCTAAAATTGATTGGAAGCAATTTGGTGATGATTTTTTATTAGAAAAACTGAGCTTAGAAAGAGAAGAATATACCACGCAGATATCAAACTACGACGCTTTGTCTGCATCATTCGATGCTATGAAGCGAATAAATACCATCCTTATAGATTTTTGTAGAGATATATGGCAATATATATCGATGGAGTACTTTAAGCAGAAAATTAAAGAAGGTGAAGTAGGTTCATCTGCAATGCCTCATAAAGTAAATCCTATAGACTTTGAAAATGCAGAGGGTAACCTTGGTATTGCCAATGCATTACTTGAGCATCTATCAGCCAAACTACCAATATCAAGATTACAGCGTGATTTAACAGATTCTACAGTTATACGAAATATTGGTGTTCCAATGGCTCATCAATTAATTGCATTAAAAAGTACAACAAAAGGACTACATAAATTGTTATTAAACAGAGATGTAATAGATAGAGATCTTAACAATAATTGGGCAGTGGTTGCCGAAGGAATTCAAACTGTACTCAGACGCGAGGGATATCCAAAACCTTATGAAGCATTAAAAGATCTTACTCGTACTAATAAACAAATAACTGAAGACAGTATCGCAAAATTTATAGATAATCTTGAAGTGAGTGACATTGTTAAGGAAGAGCTTAAAGCAATTACACCTCAATCCTATACTGGGATCTAATGAAAATATTATTTATTGAATGTAATGTAAATACAAATTAAGGAAAATCAAATACCGGTTATACCGCTACATGAGGCCGGTGCAGTTTTTAAAACTAAAAAACCGTGAGGTTTAATTATTAAGTCAAAACTAAATGCAACAATGACAACAAACAACGAAGAATCGCGCCCGAAAAGAAGTTTCTACAGTGCGCACAATGAGAGACACGCTTCCCCTAACAAAAATAATCAGGGCTATGAGCGAAGAACACAACAAGAAGGTTATCAATCTGATAGGTCCTACAATCAAAATAGAGGAGAACGACCCCAAAGTGGAGGTTCGTATGGAAGTAGTGAAGGGAGCAGCGGCAGAAAAAGACGTCCAAGAGTTGGTGAACGAGTACAAACAACGCAACGCAGTAGTCAAGGTGGTGGATACGGTGGCAATCGCAGTTGGGATAATCAATCGCAGACTTCAGGTTATAAAATTACTCAGAGCGGCAAAAAGCTTAAAAAGAAAAAACCGTTTAAACAGGTTAAATACAAGGAGAATGCCGATCCCAATGCTCCAATTCGTCTAAATAAATATTTAGCAAATGCAGGAATATGTTCACGTCGTGAGGCTGATGAGTTTATACAAGCCGGAGTAGTGAAGGTAAATGGAGAGGTTATAACAGAGTTGGGAACTAAGATTACCCGATCAGATAACGTTATGTTCCATAATCAGCCGGTGCAGCTTGAAAGTAAAGTTTATGTCCTTCTTAATAAGCCTAAAGGTTTTGTTACTACAACCGATGATCCGGAGAATCGTAAGACCGTAATGGAGTTAGTAAAAAGTGCTGCAACTGAGAGAATTTATCCGGTGGGAAGACTTGACAGAGCTACAACTGGTGTTTTATTGTTGACCAATGATGGTGATTTGGCTTCAAAATTAACACATCCTAGGTATGAGAAGAGAAAGATTTATCAAGTGTGGCTAGACAAACCTGTTGCAATGGAGCATATGCAGGCTATTGCAGATGGAATTGAGCTTGAAGATGGAGAAATTCATGCAGATGCAATAAGTTATGTTACAGAAGAAGACCTTACACAGGTTGGAATTGAGATTCACTCAGGCAAAAACCGCATTGTTCGTAGAATATTCGAAAAATTGGGATATCGAGTTTTAAAACTTGACAGAGTATATTTTGCAGGTTTAACAAAGAAAAAGCTTTCACGTGGTAAATGGCGTTATCTTACAGAACAAGAGGTTAATATGCTCAGAATGGGGGCATTCGACTAAAACCAAATATAAGAGGAAATTGTGGTGGTAATCCATTATTAAAACTTCCAAATAATTTATCAGAATAAAATTTCTGCTACAAATTGCAGAGACAAATATATATATTGCAGCAAAATCTCTGATTAGAGATAAAGCATTGATTATGAAACAGATTAAAAGGGTGAAAATTTCGGAAGCATTAAAGCTTACCAGTTTTGGAGAAGAGATAAATGTAAAAGGGTGGGTACGTACCCGCAGAGGTAATAAAAACGTAGGATTTGTAGCTCTAAACGATGGATCTACGATTCATAACATACAGATTGTTATTGATATAGAACAGTTTGGTGAAGAGTTTCTTAAACCTATAACTACCGGTGCATGTATTAATGTGAATGGAAAATTAGTTGAGTCGCAAGGAAAGGGGCAGACAGTTGAGATTCAAGCAACTGAGGTCGAAATATATGGACCTGCTGATCCGGTCACATATCCATTACAAAAAAAAGGTCATTCATTGGAGTTCTTACGTGAAATTGCACATTTACGACCACGTACAAATACATTTGGAGCAATTTTTAGAATGCGCCATCATATATCGTTTGCGATACATAAATACTTTAATGATAAGGGCTTTTATTATTTTCATACACCTATTATTACAGCTTCAGATGCTGAGGGAGCAGGCTCTATGTTTGAAGTTACCGCTATGAATTTAAATAATATTCCACGAGATAAAGAGGGTAATATCGACTTTTCACAGGACTTTTTTGGTATGCAGACTAACCTAACTGTTTCAGGTCAGTTGGAAGGTGAGCTTGGAGCTATGGCACTGGGTGCAATTTACACTTTTGGTCCTACATTTAGAGCTGAGAATTCAAATACACCGCGTCATTTAGCAGAGTTTTGGATGATTGAGCCTGAGGTAGCATTTTATGACATAAATGACAATATGGATCTTGCTGAAGATTTTTTAAAATATCTAACTCGTTATGCTCTTGATAATTGTAGAGATGATATTGAGTTTTTGGCAAGTATGTATGATAAAGAATTAATAAATAGATTACTTTTTGTAGTTGAAAACGATTTTGTGAGACTGACGTACACTGAAGGAGTAAAAATACTTGAATCATCAGGACATAAATTTGAGTTTCCTGTTTATTGGGGAGCAGATCTGCAGTCTGAACATGAGCGTTATCTTGTAGAGAATCATTTTAAACGCCCAGTAATTTTAACAGATTATCCTAAAGAGATAAAATCATTCTATATGAAGCAGAATGATGATGGAAAAACTGTTCGTGCAATGGATGTACTTTTTCCCAAGATTGGTGAAATTATAGGAGGATCGGAACGTGAAGCTGATTATGACAAACTGATTAGTCATGTTACTAAATTAGGAATGAACACAGATCCTATCTGGTGGTATCTTGAAACACGTAAATTCGGTACAGCCCCACACTCTGGATTTGGTCTGGGATTTGAAAGATTTATGCTCTTTATAACAGGGATGACCAATATACGTGATGTTATACCCTTTCCAAGAACACCTAATAATGCTGAATTTTAATTGTAGATGAAGAATATAAGAAACTTTTGTATTATAGCTCATATTGACCATGGGAAAAGCACTCTGGCAGACCGTTTGTTGGAGTTTACAAAAACAGTTGAAGGAAAAGATTTGCAATCGCAAGTACTTGATAGTATGGATCTTGAACGAGAACGAGGCATTACTATAAAGAGTCATGCTATTCAAATGGACTATGAATATGAGGATGAAAAATATATATTAAATCTTATTGATACACCTGGACATGTTGATTTTTCTTATGAAGTCTCACGTTCTATTGCAGCTTGCGAAGGAGCTTTGCTTATAGTTGATGCTGCTCAAGGTATTCAGGCACAGACTATTTCAAATGTTTATATGGCTATTGAACATGATTTAGAGATTATTCCGGTAATAAATAAAATTGATCTTGAAAGTGCTATGCCTGAAGAGGTAGAAGATCAGATTGTTGAACTACTGGGTACTCCAAGAGAAGAAATCGTTCGCGCGAGTGGTAAAACAGGTGAAGGAATAGAAGAGATTCTAAAAGCAATAATTGATAGAGTACCTGCTCCGGTTGGAGATCCTGAAGCACCTTTACAAGCGTTGATTTTTGATTCTGTTTTCAACTCATTTCGCGGTATTATAGCCTATTTTAAGATTGTAAATGGTGTCATAAAGAAAGGAGATTTAGTTAAGTTTATAAATACCGGTAAAGAATATAATGCTGATGAAGTAGGTATATTACGCTTAGGCATGGAATCCAGAGATGAAGTAAGATGCGGTGATGTAGGATATATAATCTCAGGAATAAAAACCTCGAAAGAGGTTAAAGTGGGTGATACTATAACTCACGTAAAGCAACCCGCTATCAAAGCTATTGAAGGTTTTGAAGAGGTTAAACCTATGGTTTTTGCTGGAGTCTATCCAATTGATAGTGAAGATTTCGAAGATCTTAGAACATCACTTGAAAAGCTTCAACTAAACGATGCTTCATTAACATTTCAACCAGAATCGTCTGTAGCCCTTGGATTCGGTTTTCGATGTGGATTCCTTGGATTGCTACATATGGAAATCATTCAGGAGCGACTGGAACGAGAGTTTGATATGGATGTTATAACTACTGTACCTAACGTTTCGTATCATGTATATGATAAAAAGGGAAGTATGAAAGAGGTACATAATCCGGGTGGACTTCCCGATATCACTCTTATTGATCGAATTGAAGAGCCATATATACGTGCATCTGTGATTACATTTACTGAATATATTGGTCCCATTATGACACTCTGTTTAGGTAAAAGAGGTGAGTTAATTAAACAAAACTATATATCTGGCAATCGCATAGAAATCATCTATGATATACCTCTTGGCGAGATCGTTATTGATTTTTATGATAAGCTAAAAAGTATTTCTAAGGGATATGCATCTTTTGATTATCATATGCATGACTATCGTCCATCAAAACTGGTAAAGTTAGATATTTTGTTAAATGGAGAATCTGTGGATGCTCTTTCCACACTTACACATCTGGATAATGCTCAAACCTTTGGTCGGAGGATGTGTGAGAAGCTAAAAGAGCTTATTCCTCGTCAGCAGTTTGATATAGCTATTCAGGCAGCAATAGGTGCTAAAATTATTGCACGTGAAACAGTTAAGGCTGTAAGAAAGGATGTTACTGCAAAATGTTATGGAGGAGATATTTCACGTAAGCGTAAGCTTTTGGAAAAACAAAAAGAGGGTAAAAAACGCATGAAAAAAGTAGGTAACGTTGAAGTTCCTCAAAAAGCGTTTCTTGCAGTGCTGAAACTAGATTAATTTCGTATAAAAATATTATAAAAATTACTGCAATATGAAAACTAAACTATTTTTAATTCTGTTTTTAATGATTGGATGTTTTTCAATTGCCAATGCCCAATATGTAAATGAAACACCTATAAATGAAATAGATGCTGATTATATCAGGATTTGGTCTGACTCAGGTCCATTGCTTAGTTCTAAAATAACTGTACGCATGGATTGGGGGCAGGATGGACGTACACCTCAAATTGTAGATGAAAGGCGTAGACCAATATCCTTTAATGGTATGATTGCTGCATTAAACCTATTAAGTAAAGAGGGTTTTGAGCTTGTGGAGATTGTACGTGACTCAAAAGATGAATCAGAAATATTCTACTTAAAAAGGAAAAGTAATTTGTAGTCAGAATTGAAATTAGAAAGGTATTCCAATTTGGAATACCTTTCTAATTTAATTTATAAGAGGGTGTACGATTTCATTAACTAATATAATTTTTTATTCAATCACGGCTTCAATACCATCTATGCAAAAATAGGAAGGAGTGTTCATTCCCCAATCTCCATTGTCGGTGGATGATAGCTCGAAATTAAGACTCTTTATTGCTCCTAATCCCGAAAGATCTACCCATTTCCATGTGTTAAGTATTTCGTTTTTACCATTACGAAAATCTGCTAGATATATTTCTATTACCTGTGTGGCGTTGTTTGAAGCACCTTTGCCTGATACTTCGAGTTTAAACCAATCACCTTCTTCAAACTTCTTTGCAAAGTCATCACCATTTTTCATTGATAGATAGGCGTACGTACTATTGGTGACATAAAGACCCTGTACAATATAGCTGTCTCCATCTTTAAAGGAAACTACCGCAGGCATACTTGAGGAAGTATTAGCCGTTAGATACACTTTTCCGTTTTGAGCTTTGCCGGTGATAGCACTATTGTTGGTGTATCCTGGAGTAGTAACATCGCTCATGTTGGTGTACATGAAACCACCCCACGAAAAATCGTTGAAGTAATTGTCAAAAACAAACAGATTATCTGCACCGCTGAATTGATTTTTCCAAACAGGACCCCAGTCACCTTCAATTTCAATACCTGACTTATCTCCAGTCCATTCTGTTTCAGACTCTGTAAGTTTGGCTTCTAAGTCAACTGTTTTCGTTATAATAAGATCATCCTTCTCGCAAGAAATCATTAGTAGCGAGAAAATTAACGTTAAAAAAAGTAGATTTTTTTTCATTTGTAATGTTGTGTAAATTGTTAGTAATTAAATTAATAAAATATAGTTTTTAATATTTTGTCTTTTGTTAATTTGCTGTAATATTTAAATCAATAACACCGATTACTTCAGTAGATGATTCTCCAATTACACCGTTAAATTGATGTACGGCAGTATATATTTTTATAAAATCAATGCCTGCGAGATATACCTTTTCTCCATTTTTATCTACTGCCCAGTCAATATCGAATCGAGCATTTATGTTGTCGTTTGACACATTATCAGCGTAGCCCCAGTCAAATGAGTGTAGCCTGTATATGTCATTTTCGATTATTTGATTTTTAGGCAATCTATTCCCTGAGAAACTTAGTTTGTTATCATCAATCCATAATGGATAGTAACTTTGTGCATGATAACTTGTTTTGTATAAATAACCTTCACCGTATCCGTTGGTGTTCCAAAGTATATATGTTTTATCAGTTACATAGGATAATGTTTCATGCGGTTCGGGAGCTTTTTCGTCGTCTGGACGGTAATAAGTGATTTGGTAATCCATTATGGTTTCTTTATTGTTATATTCACTTCCTGCCAATTCAAACCATTCATCATCCGGGATACCATTCCTATTGCTATCAACCGATACCATAACAATACCCGGTTCACTATTTCCCGAGTATGCATTCCCTTGCACTATGAAGTCGGCTTTACCGATGATATTCTGAATGGTGTGATCGAAGCCAACTATCACGTATCCACCAAATCCACCTAACGATATCATACCACCATTGTTGCGAGCGATAGCAACTTCTGCTTTTTTAGCCATAGTCTCAGGTGTATCACCCACCTCATATTTTGGGAGCTGATTTATAAATTGTCCGGGAGCAGGACAATACTCAAATACACGCGTTATGTAAGGTGAAAACTTACTTTCAGGATTTTCGTCATCGATTGGAGTATCCTTATTACAAGACATTGCTCCTATAGCGATAAAAAAGATAGATAGTAGTGATGTCAGCAATATTTGCTTTCTAAAAAATAACTGTTTTATATTTAAATACATACTTGCATATTTTGTACACGAAAACCGTGTGTTAAATTATAATTCTTTTGGAATCAATACGAAATGAGCTGGGATATCACCTGTTTGTACGCTCCATTGCATCTTACCCGATTGGTTGAATCGATACAAATATCCTGGATTTATGTAATCGCCAGCGTCAGTAATAAAAATGTCTTTTGTTTCAGGATGCACTAGAATACCGTATGGCATTTCAAATTGTGTTTCTGTACCATCTGTAATAAAGCCGCTGTTTATCACCTCATGGGAAACAGTGTTGACAATAGAGAAGTGAAACTCCTTAACACCTTTTTCTTTCACACCAAAGAGATAGAGAGAGTCTCCATTCATCCACATATTGCTCACTGAAAGATTAATGGTATCGGTTACCTCCTGCAGTTCTCGATCAATAAAAAAGAGGCGAGAGGGACTATTGTTGTCTATTTCTCGTGAAGTAACCCATATGTTTCCTCTTTTGTCAGTTAACACCCGATGTAGATTATAGGCGACATCAATTTGAGTTACCTCTGTAAACGTAGCTATATCAATCACTGAAACCGTTCGTTCATACTGATCAGGATTGTTTGCTCCTCTATATCCTCCCGAGTTAGCCACGTAAATATAGTCGCCTGATATTGCAATACCGTCAGGCTGATAGCCTACAACACACTGTGCTTCAATTTGCAGTGTGGAGATATTCACTTTCACCACATATCCCTTTTGCTTGTATTCAGGAGCAATTTCGATAGGACCGGCATAAGAAGTCACATATGCATACCCTTCATGTACTGCTATGTTGCGACAATTGGGTATATCTATATGTCCGATACGTTGAGTTGTTAGTGCATCCATTACTTCCACCTTGTTAGATGCATTAATAACCGCATAGAGTCGGTTTTTATTAAGAATAAGGTCGTTCCCTACATCCCCCAGTTCTTTAGGAACAGATGGGTTCCGTTCAGCATAAATATTGCGAGAGTAACTCCCAACAAGAAAATTATAATAGTCTAGAGATGCTTTGTTACTACCCATGTTTCCTTCGTTTAGTAGGTAAAAACCGGCATAACTGCCAACACCGGAATCCCCGGGATCGGTTAGAGTATCCTCAGAGAGTTGCAAAGGGATATCTTCTCTACAGGAAAGAAAAATCAGGACAGAGAACAATGTCAGTAGTATAATTATTAATGGTTGCTTCATATTTCTATTGTCCATGTGATTTTATAGTTTCGTTTTGGCATGGGATAGTTCAGTATCACCTCATAGTTTTGGCTAAATAGATTGTTTATTTCGAGCGATATTTTATTGTTAAGTCTATTGAGATTAAAAGAACGAGTAAGAGAGAGGTCACTAGTATACCATGGCTGCTCGTGATTCTCGGGAGTGTTGGCAGAGGCTCTGTAGCGTTCGCCTACATATATAAAACTGTAATTCAGTTGCCATTGATTGTAGTGCAAACCCGTAGCAAGTGAACCACTATGCCACGGAATATAAGCTATTTGTCCACCATAAGTTAGTTTTTCCAGCTCCTTATTTGTTCGCCTAGTAAGATCTATCGCTTCTTGGTAAGTATAGTTTAACTTCAAGGTAAGCAACCAATCTACAAGTGGTACAGAGGCTGTAGATACGGATATATCAACACCTTTGATTTCCACTTGTCCAAGGTTCATCATCATCCATCGATACATTCCGTTCCCTTTAGGTACAGCTATAATCTTGTTGGTTACACGATTATAATATGTATCCGCTTGAATACTCCATTGGCGAATGACACCATTTAAGTAATTTTGATTGTATTGAACACCCACATTATATTGTTGTGTATATTCCGGTTCAAGATTAGTACAACCTATATCAGTATAATATAAATCGTTAAAAGTAGGCAGACGAAAAATATATTTATAAAAGGCCCGTAAGTTTAAGTCATATTCGGAAAAAGGTTTGTAAGAAAAAAATAGGGCAGGGGAATACATCGATTTATCAAGATTGTCTTTTGATCGATTAACCCCATCTGTTGTTCGGTCGTTTACTAACGTTGTAAGAAGACTTCCTTGCATTTTTGTCTTACCAAGATCGATTGCTGTAGCAAGTGCTAGCAAGGTTGTATAACGAGTTGGCGTTGCAAGTCCATCCATATTGGAGTGCAGCCTGTTCCACTGAAAATCGGTCGCTAAAGATATATCCCAGTTCTTCAACAACTCATACTTGTTTACCAGAGATAGGTATGCCTCTTGTTGGACAAAGGAGTTGTCTATGTAAAGTAGCGTCGTGTCAGGGTTAAGATAACGCATGTAATCATTGGCATATTTTCCGTTTACAAGCACATCATATTTCGAAGAAATCGATTTTTGATAGGAACCTTGTATGAAGAAGTTACGGTCCCACTGACGCTGAGATCGCTGCCATACGTTGTTGACAATTGCACCAGGAATTCCTCTTTCTGATATGTAGAAATAGGATTTCATGTTCCAGCTACCTTCGGCAATAATACCGTATAGCGCAGTTTCTATTCGCAACGCTTCCACATCACCATTTTGTCTAATAGCCGTAGTATCATAAACTATTTCTCCAGTAATTGGATGTACTCGTTTGTAGTTATACTTGTATTTTCCGTGGGCACGCACCCATTCTGTGTTAAACGAAGATGATATAGTGGGTGAGACCTTATGTTCCCATAAAAGTGATGGATTAATTAACCCAAAGGAACCTGTACGTAAAATTAATCTCAGATTGTATTGTTCTTCATTATCAAAGCGAGGGTAACGAGTGCGAAGATAAATTGAGCCAGAAGAACCAAAATCTTTTGCAGGTTGAAAGACAGTACTTTTCTGACCGTTATATAGAGTGACTGATTCTATATTGTCGAGAGAGAATTTTCCTAAGTCGATTTGTCCATTTTGAGCGTTACCCAACTGGATACCATCATAAAAAACTCCCATATGGTGAGTGCCCATGCTACGAATATCTACTGTTTTCAACCCGCCAATCCCTCCGTAGTCTTTAAGCTGTATTCCTGAGAAATAACGTATAGCATCTGCTACAGAAAAACTGTTTAGACTCTTCAGGTCTTGTCCTGAAAGTTTTTGTGATGGTATTGTTTCAGTCAATGTTGGTGCCGTAACTACCAGCTCGGGCAATCGTAAACTATCCGCTACCTCTTGAGTAAAAGAAGTATTAGTAGACAATAAAATCACAATTAGTAATAATCCTATATGTTTAAACATATTCATATATATACCGAATCAATTCTCGGTAAAGCATATTGAAAAGAAGATGAAATAATGAAGCTATTGTACATCGTTTTCAAGCTTTATCCCCCGAAAGCCATATAACTACTGGGTATAATTTTGGCAGGTCTTCTGACTTACTCCCGTGTCTGAACGCCTTCCCATCTCTTTCATAGACAGTGGCAGTTTGTGGTATTTGTTCAGCACGTAAGCGGAGCTTACAGCAGCGGGTCTGTTTAGGATTCTCACCTAATTCCCTTTTATTTAATCACTTCGTAGCCTCTAGAAGTGATTAAAACCAAAATTCAATGCAAAGATAGGCTATTCTTTTTGATATATTACAAAGAATATTTACTAAATATTTTACAACCTATAGCTGGTTAATTATATAGTTTTAGAAAAAATAATATGAAAAAGTAAGTGAGAAGAGTAATTATTGATTATTACGACTTTCTAAGTAGCGTATTAATACCTCGCTTTTCTCTTTTTCTAACTTCAGTTGTTCGATACTTTGTAATAAATTTGACAATTCGAATGACTGAGAAACACCTTGTTTAGCATTATTAGTTAGTGTAATTGTAGTAGATCTATTACCAATAAAATGTAAAGTAATTGGCTTGTCTCGATATGTATAAATATACTGTGCAACATCATTTTCATCACTTCCGCTATATCGGACGATTTCATAAGTTTTTTCCAAAGTGCTAAAACGATAATTTAATCCATCTGCTGTGACAACAGCTGTTTCTGCAAAACTACCATCATCCGAAACTACTTTTATTTGATTATGTGATATTGTGGAGCCTGATAAAATACTTTCAATAAACAGTGAACCTTTCTCACGCACACCGGAACGAAGACCATTCTGGGTTAATGAAGATTGATGAGGATAAATTTTAGGATAATATTCACCGAACTCCTGATATCGGTCATCTCGAATAAAATCAAATTTATTAAGCATTTCATTCAGCTGGTTATAATTTTCATTCAACATTGAGTCGCAATAATCAATGTTCCTTTTGTTCTCAGCCATACGTATTTCCTGCATCAAATTGAATCCTTTATTTATCTCATCGAATTGTTTAGGAAAAAAGAGTTTGATGCTGTCTATCTTTAGTTTAGCTAATGAGTAATTGCTTTCTAAAAATGCTGATTCTGCTTCTGATAGATAGTTTTTGGCATCTCTGCTATTTCCTAAACAGGAAGAAAACAGAATAGCTAATAACATTAAAATTGTAACCTTAGTGGAAAATTGCATTACTTATAACATTATACCATAATGCAAACTTACAAAAAATATATATCATAAAAAGCTGTTTTGAGGCTCAATTATTGTAATTTTGCAATTTGTAACAGTAAATTAATTGATGAGTTATGAACATATCTCAGAAGGAGATACAAGCAAATTTAGATAAGGATATTTTTAGATTAATATCACAAGCGGCTGATGAGATGAAGGTGGAATGTTATCTCATTGGTGGATATGTACGTGATTTTTTTCTTTATCGACCTTCTAATGATATAGATATTGTAATAGTTGGTAAAGGCATTGAATTAGCAGAATCTGTTGCTGAAAAATTGGGTAGGAGTGCTCGGCTAACTGTTTTTAAAACTTTTGGTACAGCGCAAATTAAGTATAAAAAATACGATATCGAATTTGTGGGTTCAAGAAGGGAATCTTATAGCCATGATTCGCGAAAACCTGTGGTAGAAGATGGTACTTTAGAAGATGATCAAAAGAGACGTGATTTTACAATAAACGCAATGGCTTTCTGTTTGAATAGTGGTAGATATGGAGAACTAGTGGATCCTTTTAACGGTATGCAAGATCTAGAAGATTTAATTATTAGGACACCTCTTGATCCAGATATTACTTTTAGTGACGACCCTTTGCGGATGATGCGTGCCATACGTTTTGCTTCACAGTTGGGGTTTGATATATATTCTGATACATTTGATGCTCTAGGACGCAATAAAGATAGAATTAAGATAGTTTCAAGAGAAAGAGTTATAGATGAATTAAATAAAATAATAATGTCACCTAGGCCGTCTATGGGCTTCGTGCTTCTTGACAAAACCGGACTTTTGGATGTGATTTTTCCTGAGTTAACTGCTTTGAAAGGAGTTGAGACAAAAGATGGGGTAGGGCATAAGGATAATTTTTATCATACATTGACTGTTTTAGATAATATATCGAAGAAAACCGACAACCTATGGTTGCGATGGGCAGCACTTTTACATGATATAGCAAAACCTGTAACTAAAAGGTGGGATCATAAATTAGGGTGGACATTTTACAATCACGATTATATTGGTAGTAAAATGGTTCTAAAGATATTTCGCAGATTGAAGCTTCCACAAAATGAAAAAATGAAATATACTCAAAAAATGGTACTACTTCATATGCGGCCTGTACAACTCGTGGAAGAGGAGGTTACTGATTCAGCTGTACGTAGGTTACTTTTTGATGCTGGAGATGAAATTGATGACTTAATGACTCTTTGTGAAGCAGATATTACTTCTAAAAACCCTGAGAAAGTAAGAAGATTTATGAATAATTTTTCTATCGTAAGAAGAAAGCTTAAAGAAATAGAAGAAAAAGATCGTGTACGAAATTTTCAACCACCTATTGATGGGAATGAAATAATGGAAGTTTTTAATCTTCCTCAAGGGAATAAAGTTGGCATACTAAAAGCAGCCATTAAGGATGCAATACTTGATGGAATAATTCCTAATGAATATAACGCTGCATATCAGTTCATGCTTAAAAAAGGGTGTGAAATGAATTTAAAACCAAATTTAAAACAGCAATAATCCGTCAATCATTTATATTGGCATTATGTGCCGTTGTTTTTAAGTCTTTTCCTATAATAATTCTCATTTAATCTGTATTTATGCAATAAATTTTATTACTTTGCACTTTATTTGGAAAAGGTTAAGATCTCCTCAACTATATGTTCGGAAATAAAAAAGTATCCACAGCTAGATTTTTAAACGCAAAAATAACGTCTACTATCAGTATCTCATTGGTATTGGTGTTATTGGGATTAACAATACTAATTCTTTTCATGGGAAATGGTATATCTAAATACATAAAAGAGAACATGAGCTTCAACGTGATGTTATCTCTTGATGTTACAGATGCAGAAATTTCGCAAATAAGAAAAGATTTAGATGCAAGGCCTTTTGTAAAATCATCTAGGTTTATAAGTAAACAAGAAGCCAAGGAGCAACTTATCAGGGATTTAGGAGAAGATCCAGAAGAGTTATTAGGATACAATCCGGCACAAGATTGTATTGAGATTTTTTTACACTCTGAATACGCTAATAATGACAGCATTGTACTGATTAATGAAGTTATTAGAAGTGAGAATAATGTTACTGATTTGCTTTATCAGCAGGAGGCGATAGATTTGATTAATAATAATTTGTCTAAAATAATGACAGTTCTCCTTATCCTTGCTGTTATGCTTATGTTTATTTCATTCACATTGATTAGAAACACTATACGACTTAGTGTATATTCAAAGCGTTTTATTATCAACACTATGAAGCTTGTGGGTGCAACAGGCAAATTTATAAGAAGACCATTTCTAAAAAACAATATTTTTACAGGAATTATTTCCGGATTGATAGCTGATGCTATTATCTTTTTTATGCTTTCTTATTTCAATAAAGAATATGTTGAAATTCAGCCTTTGGTTTCTACAACTGATTTAATATTTATATTTGTCATTGTAATTCTTCTAGGAGTTATTATTTCAACTATAGCAACAGCATTTGCTGTAAATAGGTATGTAAAAATGAATTCGGACCAACTTTATTATATATAAAAAAAAATGTCTCAAAAAAACTTTGCTTTAAGCAAAATAAATCTTATTATTTGTGGAATAGCGGTACTAATTATCATCTTAGGCTTCCTATTAATGACAGGACCTTCAACATCATTTGAGAATGGTTTTGAGCAAGATATTTTTAGTTCTAGACGTATAAAACTTGCACCTATTGTTTGTTTAACAGGGTTTGTTTTAATGGTTTTCGGTATACTTTATCCCTCAAAAGACAGAGCAGTAAAAGAAGTTAAGGCAGAAAAATAGTAATAAGATATACTTTTTAATTATATTGATATATGAGCGTTCCAGAAGCTATTATACTTGGTATTTTACAAGGATTGACAGAATATCTACCAGTTAGCAGCAGTGGACATCTTGCTATTGGCTCTGCTCTTTTTGGAATTCATCCTGAAGACAATTTAATATTTACTGTTATGGTGCATGTGGCAACCGTATTCAGTACCTTAGTTGTTTTATGGAAAGAGATTGCTTGGATATTCAAGGGATTATTTAAGTTTAAGATGAATGATGAAACGAAATACACCATAAGTATTCTCATTTCAATGATACCAATAGCAATTGTTGGATTCTTTTTTAAAGATAGTGTTGAATCGATTTTTAGTTCTGGAATTTCTATTGTAGGAATAATGTTGCTTGTGACAGCACTATTGTTGACACTATCTCATTTTTTCAAATCTCGTCAAAAAGAAAAAATCAGCAACAGAGATGCTTTCATTATTGGTTTATCACAAGCAGTAGCTGTAATCCCTGGCTTATCACGTTCTGGAACAACAATAGCTACAGGCCTTTTATTAGGAAATAAAAAAACTAATTTAGCTCAATTTTCATTTTTGATGGTAATTCCACCTATTTTAGGAGAAGCATTGCTTGATATAATTAAATTTAGTCAGGGTATAAACATTACTGGAACAATCTCAAATGTTGCTTTACTATCAGGTTTTCTTGCTGCTTTTATATCAGGATGTATCGCTTGTAAATGGATGATAAACATAGTGAGAAGGGGTAAATTGATTTATTTTGCTTTGTATTGTACAGTAGCTGGTATTGCAACAATACTTTTTACTATTCTCGCTTAATTTTTGAATATGGATTTTATCGAAGGTGAAATATTACATATCGATAAACCGTTACACTGGACTTCGTTTCGTGTGGTACGTGTTGTTAGGGCAAAACTTTGTCAGAGATTGAAAATAAAAAAATTGAAAGTTGGGCACACAGGTACTTTAGACCCACTTGCTACAGGTGTAATAACAATATGTACCGGTAAAAAAACCAAATTAATAGAGGAGCTTCAATCACAGACAAAAGAGTATATTGCAGATATCATGATTGGTGCAACAACACCATCTTTTGACAAAGAAACAGAAATTGATGCAAAATATCCTATAGATCACATAACTAAAGAATTAGTAGAGAGTACTCTGAAGCTTTTCGTGGGGAAAATTGAACAGGTGCCTCCAATTTATTCTGCCGTAATGGTAGATGGGAAAAGAGCATATGAGTACGCACGAAAAAATGAAAATATTGAACTTAAACCAAAAGAATTGGTTATAGATAATATTGAATTGATTTTTTACAATCTCCCAAATATAACAATTCGTATAGTATGCAGCAAAGGCACCTATATTAGAGCACTCGCCAGAGATATAGGTAAAGCCTTGGGTTCAGGTGCACATCTTACAGGATTGGTTCGTTCAAGAGTAGGAAATATTACTCTTGAAAACTGTTTGAATATGGATGAGATTGATCAGTTTATTGAAGATAATATAATATAATATAATTGACACAGGAATTTTTAACGTATGAAACTTTCGCAATTTAAATTTAATTTGCCTGAAGAGCTTATCGCGAAATATCCTTCACATCATCGCGATGAATCTCGGCTACTTGTTGTACACAGAAAATCAAATGAACTGGAATACAAACTGTTTAAAGATGTTTTGGATTATTTTAATCCAAAAGACTTTTTTATATTTAATAATACAAAAGTCTTTCCAGCTAAATTGTTTGGAAATAAAGAAAAAACAGGTGCTAAAATAGAGGTGTTTCTTCTTAGAGAACTAAACCCAGATCAGCATTTATGGGATGTTTTAGTTAATCCAGCCAGAAAAATTAGAATTGGTAATAAACTATATTTTGGTGAAAATGAGGAGCTGGTTGCTGAAGTTATTGACAATACAACATCAAGGGGACGAACATTACGTTTTTTATATGACGGCCCATATGATGAGTTTAAGAAGCAATTATTTCAGATTGGTGAAACTCCAATACCCGAATATCTGGAAAGAGGGACTGAACCTAATGATTTTGATAGATATCAAAACATCTTTGCTGAAAAAGAAGGAGCTGTTGTTGCTCCTGCTGCAGGATTACATTTTAGTCGCGAGTTGATGAAAAGAATGCAATTAAAAGATATTGAATATGGATTTCTCACCCTGCATAACGGATTGGGTGCTTACCGAATGATTGATGTAGAAGATCTATCTAAACATAAGATGGAGTCAGAGCAGATAATTATTACAGAGGAACTGTGCGATAAGGTAAACAAAGCTTATGATGAGGAACGTAATATATGTGCTGTTGGAACTTCGGTGCTAAGAACTGTAGAAACAACAGTTAGTACTGATGGCCATTTAAAGCCCAGAGAAGGTTGGACTAACAAGTTTATATTTCCTCCCTATGACTTCACATTAACAAATAGTCTTATAACTAACTTTCATTTACCATATTCTACATTATTAATGATGACATGCGCTTTTGGTGGTTACGATAAAATAATGAATGTATATGAGACTGCGGTAAAAGAGAAGTTTCGTTTTGGAGCTTATGGGGATGCGATGCTTATTATAGATTAATTATTTTCATGAAAGATGAAGTAAAAGATGTTTTTTCTGTTTTTCTTTCTTTGGGATCTAATCTAGGGTATAAAGAAAAAAATATAGAAAATGCATACAAAAAAATTGAAAAACAGATAGGTAAAATTAAATCTGCGTCTAGTTTTTTTTATTCTTCACCAGTGGGGTTTATATCAGTTAATGATTTTGTTAATACTGTCTGCGAAGTAGAAACTGATTTAAACATATATACTGTATTCGCAATTACGCAAAATATTGAAATTGAGATGGGTAGAGTAGGGACAAGAGATGAAAATCAATATTTTGATAGAATCATTGATATTGACATTATAATGGTGGATGATTTGATAATAGATACGCCAAAACTAAAGATTCCTCATCCTAAATTTCATGAACGAGACTTCGTACTGACTCCATTAAATGAAATTGCATCTTACATTATTCATCCTATATTAAAAAAAAACATACAAGAAATTAAAAATGAATATGATCATAACCATTTGTAATGTAGTAAGGTCATATTTTATATATTTTTTAAAATCACGAAAAATATTATTTAATAAATATGCTTTTTCGATTTACTACAGAAATCTGATATGTTTGTAATATTGAATAGATTAGAAATAATTTAATATGTCAGTATTGAGAAAAAATTATGATCATTTTTTAGGCTATGCATTAAGTGGTGGTGGTGCCAAGGGATTTGCGCATTTAGGAGCTTTAAAAATCTTAGAAAAGTGCGAGCTTAAACCTGATATAATTGCTGGGACTAGTGCTGGCTCTCTTGCAGGAGTTTTCTATGCTGATGGCTTTCATCCTGAAGAAATAGGTGAATTATTCAAGAAAAAAGAATTCAAAGAGTTTGTTGAATTGTCAATACCAAAAACTGGATTTTTAAAAAGCACCGGACTACACAACTTCCTGAAAAAAAATCTAAGAGCTAAAAGATTTGAAGAATTGGAAATACCTCTTCATGTTGTGGCAACCGATTGGAATAGAGCATGTACAGTAGTTTTCTCCAATGGCGATGATCTAATTGATTCAGTTGTTGCATCATGTTCTGTACCAGTTGTTTTTAATCCTCAATATATTCATGGAACTCCATATGTTGATGGTGGCTTACTTAAAAATTTTCCAGTATCTGTAATTAGAAAAAAATGTAAATATGTTATAGGCTTAAATGTATCTCTTATGATTCCTCTTCCTGAAAAAAACAATATAAGAACTATGATGGAAAGGACATTTAATCTTATGTCAAATTCAAATACTATTTTTGATAAAACATATTGTGATATACTCATAGAAGTGGAAGGAATTGAAAAGTATCATATGTTTGATTTAAATAATATGGATATTATTTCTGAAATCGGCTTTCATCATGCAGCAATAAAAATGAGTGAAAAAGAATCTTGGAAGGTGGTCGAGAAATGTCATAAGCATTATGATAGAACCATTCAAATACAAAAACAAATTGGACATATCAGAAAAATAATAAATTATTAGAGTGAAAAAAAAATATTTTATTTATCAGTTATTCCCGAGGCTTTTTGGGAACAATTCTAATACTAATATTTTCAACGGATCAATTGAAGAAAATGGTTGTGGAAAATTTAATGATATCTCTTTTGATGTACTAAAAAAAATCAAAAACAACGGTTATACTCATATTTGGTATATGGGAATTATAGCGCATTCAACAGTTACAGATTATAGTGTTTATGGAATTCCAAAAGAGCATACCGAAATAATAAAAGGTAAAGCTGGTTCGCCTTATGCGGTACGAGATTATTATGATGTGGATCCTGATTTAGCTGAAAACGTGCAAAACAGAATGATTGAATTTGAACAGCTTATTAAACGGACACATAAAGCTGGCTTGAAAGTTATAATTGATAATGTTCCTAACCATGTTGCTAGAAACTATAAATCTATAAGTAAACCAGATAACATATCGGATTTTGGAGAAAATGATGATTCAACTATAACTTTCTCTCCAAATAATAATTTTTATTATTTACCTAATCAGCACTTAGAGATTCAAATTCCACCTGGAAGAATTCCCAAATTTAACTATATAGAATATCCAGCAAAAGTTACTGGCAATGATCGTTTTACAAACAAACCTACCCAGAATGATTGGTATGATACCGTGAAACTTAATTATGGAGTGGATTACATGAATAATAAAGTAGAGCGATTTAATCCAATCCCAGATACATGGAGAAAAATGAAAGATATAATGATGTACTGGGCAGATAAAGAAGTTGATGGCTTTAGATGTGATATGGTTGAAATGGTACCTGTTGCTTTTTGGCGTTGGGCTATACCGCAGATAAAAGCAAAATACCCCAACTTCATATTTATAGCTGAAATATACAGTCCATCAAGCTATAGAGAATATATTTATAACAATTGTTTTGATTATCTGTATGATAAGGTTGGACTTTATGATGTTCTTCGTGATGTTTCATGTGGTTATAGACCTTCTTCTGATATCTCTTTTACTTTAAATAATGTAGGAGATATTCAAAATAAAATGCTTAATTTTATGGAAAATCATGATGAACAGCGCATTGCATCGGATTACTTCTTGGAAGATGGAGCAAAAGGAAAAGCTGCAATGATTGTAACTTCATGCGTAAATATTAATCCTGTCATGATCTATTCAGGTCAAGAATTTGGAGAAAAAGGAATGGATGAAGAGGGATACAGTGGGAAAAATGGACGAACAAGTATCTTTGATTACTGGTCTACTAGTACGTTAAGAAGATGGAATAATAATGGAATGTGGAACGATCGTTTACTTTCCTTAAAAGAGAAAGAATTATCAAATTTTTATAAGAAACTCATTAATTTATGTAATGATGAAGAGGCAATTTCAAACGGCCTGTTTTATGACTTAATGTCGTCTAATTACGAAAACAGTGAATTTGATTCAACTAGATTATATGCTTTTCTTAGAGGTGGTTCTAAAGATTTACTATTAGTCGTGGCCAACTTTGATCGTGTAGAAAAAGAGTGTACTGTTAATATTCCATCTCATGCATTTTCGTTTATGAATTTTAAAAGTACAAATCAAGGATTATTAATTCCGTTATTAAATATTAATAACGATAAAATCTCGTTTACCAATAAAAATCTCGGTATATTAAAACTTGATGCATATTCTGGTGAGATATATCGCATATCTTACATCTAAAAAATTATTTATTGAACTCTAGTTTTTGTACTTTTGCAAAAGTTTTTACACATATTTATCGAGAATATTAACATAAAACCTCAACTAGCTGGTTTATATAAAATTATAAAAAATGCAGGATAGACCTTTTAAAGTTTTTTCGGGTAACAGATCGCGTTATTTTGCCGAAAAAGTGTGCAATAGTTTAAATTGTCCTTTAGGAAATATGATTATTGAGCATTTTGCTGATGGAGAATTTGCAGTTTCATATGAAGAATCAATTAGAGGGAAGCAGGTTTTTCTCATTCAGTCTACTTTTCCTAGTTCTGATAATTTAATGGAATTATTGCTAATGATTGATGCAGCTAAACGAGCTTCTGCTAAATCAATTGTAGCCGTAATACCTTACTTTGGATGGGCACGTCAGGACAGAAAAGATAAACCAAGAGTAAGCATTGGAGCAAAGCTGATTGCAGATATGCTTTCGGCAGCAGGAATTAATAGGCTGATAACAATGGACTTACACGCTGATCAAATACAAGGTTTTTTTAATGTGCCGGTTGATCATCTTTATGCATCTGCGGTATTGCTGGATTATATTAAGCAATTGAATCTGAGCAATATGGTTATTGCAACTCCTGATGTAGGGGGAACAAAACGAGCAAGCGCATATTCTAAATTTTTAGGTTGCCCAATGGTTATTTGTTATAAGATACGCAAAAAAGCGAATGAAATAGCAGATATGCAAATAATAGGTGATGTTGAAGGTATGGATATAGTGTTAATTGATGATATAGTTGATACTGCAGGCACTATTACGAAAGCTGCAGATCTAGTAATGGAAAAAGGAGCTAATTCTGTAAGAGCAATTGCTAGCCATGCTGTAATGTCTGATCCAGCTTCTTTAAGAGTTGATCAATCTGCACTTAAAGAGATAATATTTACAGATAGTATCCCATACTCAAATAAGTCGGCAAAGGTTAAAATACTTTCAGTAGCAGATATGTTTGCAGATGCAATCATGAGAGTGTGTAATAATGAATCGATCAGCTCACTATATGTTGTTTAAACATTAATATGTATTTTTTCCACACTTTAGCGGGTAATATTCAAAATATTTTTTTTAAAGTCAGTATGTCTTTATATTTGATGTAATACAAAACATTTAAATAATTATTACAATTTATAAAAGTATGGCATATAAAATTGAAGAAATTGAAGGAATTGGACCTGTTTACGGTGAGAAATTAAGAGCTGCAGAAGTATACACAGTAGATGACTTGCTAGAAAAGTGCGCCAGCAGATCGGGTAGGGCTGCAATGGCAAAAGAAACCGGAATTGACGAGAAAAGAATATTAACTTGGACTAATCACGCTGATCTGTTTAGGATAGATGGCATAGGACCTCAATTCTCGGAACTTTTAGAAGCATCTGGTGTAGATACAGTAAAAGAGTTGCGAAATCGCAATGCTGAAAATTTGTATGCAAAAATACAAGAAGTAAACGAAGCAAAAACTTAGTTCGTCGTATACCATCATTAAATCAAATTAAAGAAATGATTATTAATGCAGGTAAACTTGATCCCAGGATTACCTATTGATAATAATATGGTTACAGAACAAGCAAAATTAATAAACGGTTGCATTGTATAAGACAACCGTTTATTTTCTTATTAAATATGATTAATCGCGATTGATTTCGTTAATCTTTTATTTCATGCATAAGTCCATCACAGGCATCTTCCAATAAATCTAGTACAAGTTCAAAATCGGCAGACCCACCATAATATGGATCTGGTATATAGTGATGCTGTTTGTATTTAACAGAGTAATCTGTCATTTTTTTTATTTTCTCGACATGTAAATTATTACTCGCCATTGACTCTACATCTTTGTAATTTTCTTCATCCATTACAATTATATAGTTATACTTATCGAAATCATATTTTTCAAATTTTCTTGCTAGACTATTAAAATTGTAACCTCTCCTCTTTCCGTGATTACGCATTCGTTTATCAGGTAGTTGACCTTCATGCCATCCCGAAGTTCCAGCTGAGTCAACTTCTATAACATTTTGTAGTCCATTCTTTTCTGCAATTGCTTTCATGATACCTTCTGCAGCTGGAGAACGACAAATATTTCCTAAACAAACGAAAAGTAAACGAGTCGTATTATTTTTTTCTGTAAAATTCATAAGCCTTATTGGAGTTTTATAACCTTAACACAGTAAAACAAAGATAATAGAAATCCATAAGGCTCCAAAATTATATTTCTTTAAGCTTGAAATATAATTTTGTGTGATTTAAGCAGGATTAGGATTTGGTGCTCCTAAAGTTTTTCTTGATAAAAAGACCGGTTCTGCACCATTAAAAAGTCCACTTTCATTAAATAGATTCGATATTTCCAATGCATTACCATTAGATTCTTTTGTACAAGCGAGAACATACCAAAGAGGTGCCTCTGGAATTGAACCTATTATTCCAACATTATTTTCCTTAGCTAATTTCTCCAAAAGGTTTGCATCATCAGAGTTGTTGAGATAAACATAAACCAAGTTTGTTAGAGGATATGTATCTCCGGCTGGGCTATTATAGAATGGTGCAATATACATGATTTCTGGAATGTTTTCTAAAGCTTCACTATTACAATAGACTTCTGCCCACTCACAATCAAGAAAAAACTTTGCAGAGTTTCCTGAAAGATCTGTACCATCATAATTATACTTATTTATTTTATCGAAATTGACTGAAACTCCTGATCTTGATAATGAAGATAGTATAACCTCTTTATCCGAAGATCGAAAAAGTACAAAAAATTTATCCACTGATCTCTCTATTGAAACTTTCTTACCTTCGCTCCAATAGTAATCAGTTAATTCATTTACACCACGTGTATCCATAGAGTCTACACTAATCTTTGAATGTTCTTCCGCAAAGTCGTTACAAGATATAGCAACAACCACAAGCAGTAAGAAAAAACTAAATATTCTAATTGTATTTTTCATTTTAAAAAAAGTTTTGTGTGATTTAAACATATAATTTTATTAGTTAATATTTTTCACTGGACAATATACACACATATATATTTATGACAAAGAATTATTCGATTTTTAAAGTAGACATACTATCATTGAATATCAACTCATTATAAAAAAAGTGGTAGACAACAATGTTTTATTAACAATAATTTACTAATTGAGAACCTTATTCACCAGATAACTATATAGTGTGGTTTCTTTTTTTACATTATAATGATATTTTATCCTACTGACCACAACCTCATTTCTAAAAATTCATTACCTTTACGTGAAAATTTTTCTATTTGTTGAAAAAAATAAAAAGATTGAAAATAAAATCACAGAGTTAGAAAATAACATTACTTTACAGTTAAAAGAAGAGATTGGAATCGCAGATAAAAAAAAACCGCATTATCAAATCACTATATATAATTGGAGGAACAATATCATTTATACTTGCAATAATAGGGATAGTGGTACCTGGTCTTCCAACAACACCATTTGCTTTATTATCAGCATTTTTGTATGCAAAAAGTTCAAATAAGCTTTATAATTGGTTGTTAAATAATAAAATACTAGGATCAAGAATTAGAGCATATCATAAACAAAAGGGTGTAAAAAGAAAGGAAAAAATAGGTGTTATTATTTTTATGACAGCAATGGTATTGTTCTCATCCTTTGTTGTAATAAAAGTTGTTTATTTGAGGATGATTATTTTGTCTTTAGGTTTTATTGGTGCAATAGTTGTATGGTTTTTTGTTCCAACAGCGAAAAGTGATTAGATTAATTATACTTATTCTCTTAAAAAAGCAAAATAGTGTTTTACAACTTTCTTAGATAACAATTCAATATTTAACATATCTGATGCCTTTGAGATATCTTTTATAGTTCCATCCTTATACAATATATCTATGCTATCATCTTTTTTATTATACATATCAGTTGTTATAAAGTTCGAACTTATAAAGTATAATGCTTCGTGAAAAGATATTTTAAATTTTCTCATGAATTTATTTAAAATTGCTTTTTTTCTACTTTCATCTACTTTTTCTTCTGATATTTCTATTTTAAAAAGTTTACGATTGACTATTCCGTTGCTTAGAATTGAAAGAACAGTGTCATTATGATTAGTCCATACTTTCAAAGCAGACCAAATGTCATTATCGTCTAATTGAGCGAAATTATGTAAGTCTTCATCACTATTATTAAAATCATTAAAAGTGTTTTTTTTGTATAGAAAATATGATAGAGCTGGAGAAGCAAAAAGTTTTTCGCCATTAGCTGAAAGCTCTCGTGCTCTGTTTAACGTATTTATAAGCATTTTTTCAGCAGCCATAGCTGTTTTGTGAAGATAAACTTGCCAATACATAAGACGTCGAGACATCAGAAAATTTTCTATTGAATTAATACCTTTAGATTCAACTACAATTCGATCATCTTTAACATTAAGCATTTTAATAATTCGTGCAGATCCAATATTTCCTTCTACAACTCCTGTAAAAAAACTATCTCTTCTTAAATAGTCTAATCTATCAACATCAAGTTGCCCACTCACTAATTGATGTAAAAAATTTTTTGGATAATTGTCAGTGAAAATATCAATTGCGGTTTGAAGTTCTCCTTTCAATTCTCTGTTAATTTGTTCCATCATCAAATGCGAAATGGTCTCGTGCTGGATATTTGTAATCAGAGTGTGTTCTAATACATGTGAAAAAGGACCATGTCCTATATCGTGCATTAATATTGCTGCTAATGAACTATTCCATTCGAAAGTAGTAATTTCATGTCCTTTATCTTTAAGTGTTTTTAAAGCTTCGCCCATTAAGAACATTGCACCAATAGAATGGTGAAATCTAGTATGCTGTGCACCGGGATAAACAAATGCAGCTAATCCTAATTGTTTTATGCGATTAAGTCTCTGTAAGTATGGATGCTGTATCAAATTATAAATAAAATCATCGGGAATATTTATAAAACCAAATACAGGGTCATTTATAATTTTACGTTTCATTATTTATTTTACTCATATCAGATTCTTACAAAAGGTGCAATTATCCAATTATATACATAACATCCTAAACAGATGTTTAGAAGTGCTTCTAGAGCAGCACATATTGTCAATATCCCTCCAACAATATATACTCCGTTAACTAAATTAAGATATAGTAGAATCATAATTGAAATTGAAAACAGTAACCCTAGTATAGCTGCAAATCTCTTAGGTGGGGCGAAAATAGGTTTAGGAGTTAAATTGAAAGTTTTTGAAATTACTTTTGCATTTAGAGTCAATAATGAGGGGATTTTTGTAAAAGATCGTAGAAAGAAATCAACAACTAAAAAAAGTGCAATTACTTTCCAGTTAGTAAATAGTATTAGTAATGTAAGAAATACAACTTGTCCAGCAGTAATACGTACAATTTTCTCATTTACATAATTTTTGGAAGTGATTTTTTTCATAAATAATGTTTTATATGGATTATATCACCTATAACTATAACTATCTGAAAAAGTTTTCTATAATTTAAAATTTCTGCTTATTATAGATATTTGTCCATTAATGTTGTCATTTCCATTTGAATCTTGTGGGCTTCTCTTTCAGCTGAGTGGGCAAAATCCTCACTATTATCTGAATAAATTACTCCTCTTGATGAATTTACCAAAAGACCACAATTTTTGTTCATTCCATATCGGCAAACTTCTTCTAATGATCCACCTTGTGCACCTATGCCAGGCACCAGAAGAAAATGATTAGGTATTTTCTTTCTGACATCTTCAAATAATTTGCCCTGTGTTGCTCCAACAACATACATCATATTGTCATCTGTAGCCCATTCACTTGAAATCCTTATTACCTTTTCAAAAAGTCTCTCTCCGTCTTTATCTAAAGTGAACTGGAAGTCTTGTGATCCTAGATTGCTAGTTAGAGCCAATATAATTACCCATTTTTCAGGATAACCCAGAAATGGTCTTACACTGTCTTCGCCCATATAAGGAGAAACTGTAACAGCATCTACACCTATTTCATCAAAGAAAGTAGTCGCATACATTTCACTTGAATTTCCAATATCTCCACGTTTTGCATCTGCGATTATGAATTGTTCAGGGTAACGTTGACGAATATAAGCTACTGTCTTCTTAAATGCCAACAATCCTTCTAACCCTTTAGATTCATAAAAGGCTATATTAGGCTTAAAAGCAACGCAATAGGGAGCAGTAGCATCAATTATCGATCTATTGAATGAGTACAATGGATCTTCAGTTTCAAGCAGATGTTGAGGAATTTTATTTATATCAGTGTCTAATCCAACACAGAGGAAAGATCGTTTTTTTTGTATTTGTTCAAATAGTTGTTGTTTAGTCATTTTTTTAGTTTCTAAGTTTAATAACAAAAATCATGAAGTGATTTGTTTAATCTTATATTATAAATCTGCATCTTTCATTCTTTCCGCATTTTCACTTACCATCAGATGATCAATTACATCTTGTATCTCACCATTCATAAAAGCTGTAAGATTATAGATGGTATAATTTATGCGGTGATCTGTTATACGTCCTTGCGAATAATTATAGGTTCGTATTTTTGCTGAGCGATCTCCTGTAGATACCATTGTTTTTCTTTTCGAAGCTACATCTCCTTGACGTTTAGTTAATTCAATGTCATATAATTTAGTACGTAGCATCTGCATTGCAAGCTCTCTATTTTGAAGTTGTGAACGAGCTTGTTGACATACGACTACTAGACCTGTAGGCTTATGAGTAAGTTGTACTTTCGTTTCAACTTTGTTTACATTTTGTCCACCAGCACCACTAGAGCGTGCTGTGTGAAAATCAATATCAGCTGGATTGAGATCAATATCAAATTCTTCTGCTTCTGGAAGAATTGCAACTGTAGCAGCTGAAGTATGTACACGTCCTTGGCTTTCAGTTTGAGGTACACGTTGTACTCTATGGACTCCAGATTCATATTTTAATGTTCCATATACATCATTCCCAGAAACAGTTAAAATTATTTCTTTGAATCCGCCAGAAACACCTTCTGTGTAACTAGTGACTTCAGTCTTCCAGCCTTTTGTTTCACAGTATTTTGAATACATTTTAAATAAATCTCCAGCAAATATAGAAGCTTCATCACCACCTGTGCCAGCACGTATTTCCATTACGACATTCTTAGAATCTTCAGGATCAGAAGGTATTAACAAGATTTTTATCTTTTCCTCAAGCTTGGGTAGTTTTTCATTATTTAAAGACATTTCTTCATTTGCAAGTAGTCTTAAATCAGGATCTGATTCACTTTCAAGAATACTTTTTGCTTCAGAGATACTATCCAAAACGTTCTTATAATCATTGCGTGCATCTACTATTTTCTGCAGTTCACTGTACTCTTTATTAAGTTTTACATAACGATCTATATCTGAAATTACTTGAGGATCTGTTATTAAGGTACCTATCTCTTTAAATCTTGCAACTAGATGTTCTAATTTATCAAGTAATGAATTATCTGACATATTATGAATAAATAAATTGACCGTATTCGCTATCTATTATAAGTTCTTTATAATCAGACTGATCTACATAACCAACAATTTGTGCATCGACATTAAAAGAGCGAGAAATATCAATTACTTGATTTGCATATTTTTCCGGTATGTATAACTCCATACGATGACCCATATTAAAAACTTTATACATTTCCTCCCAATCTGTCCCTGATTGTTTTTGAATTAAATCAAAAATTGGTGGGGTAGGGAACATATTGTTTTTCACTACTTTAAGCCCATCCTCTAAAAAATTTAATATTTTTGTTTGTGCCCCTCCAGAGCAGTGAATCATACCGTGTATTAATCCTTTTAACTCTTTGATTATTAGCGATATAATTGGAGAATAGGTTCGAGTAGGGGATAAAATCAGTTTTCCTGCATCTATACCTAGTTTTTCAATTTTATCAGTCAACTTCATCTGACCAGAATAAACTAAGTTATCAGGTATTGAAGGATCATAACTTTCAGGATATTTTTCAGCCAGATAATTTGCAAATACATCATGTCGAGCAGATGTAAGTCCGTTGCTACCCATACCTCCATTATAGTTGTTTTCGTAACTAGCTTGGCCAGTAGATGATAGACCAACTATAACATCACCAGACTGAATCTTTGCATTATCTATCACATCTGATCGTTTCATTCGGCATGCTACTGTACTATCAACTATTATAGTACGTACAATATCACCAACATCTGCAGTTTCTCCTCCTGTAGGAAATAATCGAACACCAAGATTTGATAATTCTTCACAAAGTTCATTTGTTCCGTTAATAATAGCTGATATAACTTCACCTGGAATTATATTTTTATTTCTTCCAATGGTTGATGAAACTAAGATATTATCTGTTGCACCTACACATAATAAATCGTCAATATTCATTATAAGTGCATCCTGAGCAATTCCTTTCCAAACTGTTAGATCACCTGTCTCTCGCCAATATATATATGCTAGTGATGATTTAGTTCCTGCACCATCAGCATGCATTATATTACAATATTCTGGATTATTAGCGAGATAATCAGGGGTTATTTTGCAGAAGGCTTTTGGGTATAGTCCTTTGTCAATATCTTTAATTGCATTATGAACATCTTCTTTAGATGCTGAAACGCCACGTAAATTATACCTCCTTTGATTTTTTATCATTTATTTATAATGTGATTTTATATAGAACAAAAATAGTAAAAATGTATGAGATTAACATTCATTTCTATATATTTACTCTGTATAATACCTAAAATCCGCAAGTAAATTATTTTGCATGTTTGAAAATATTTCAGGTCCTA
>CAZURM010000011.1:0-39064 GCA_964622945.1 uncultured Proteiniphilum sp. | reverse complement strand
GGCACATTCATCAAGCATAATGGTTAACAACAAATTGTAAAGAAACATTTTTTAGAAGGGATAGCCAATAGCGAAATGGAAAGCTAAATCTCTGCTAATGTAAGGTTTAAATATCGTCCATCTTGAGCCTGCATCTAATGCGGGGTTGTGTGCTTTCATACCAAAGTCTAACCTTAGCAGCAAGAAATTTAAATCGAGTCGGACCCCCACTCCATAAGCAACACCCAGCTCTTTGTAAAAGCTGTTAAAATCGAACATCCCACCCGGTTGTTCAACATAATCTTTTATAACCCAGATATTACCTGCATCTACAAAGCCGGCTAATTCAAACAAGCTTGATACTTTTCGACGATATTCAACACTAAGGTCAAGCTTTATTTCACCTACCCTATGTCCAAAATCATGACCACCAGAGTCTGTGCTATAGGTGCCAGGCCCTAAAGATCTTGTACTCCATCCTCTAACACTGTTTGCACCACCACCAAAATAGCGTTTCTCAAAAGGCAGAATGTCTGAATTGCCAAATGGCACAGCAACACCCAAAGCAAAATGTGCAGCGATTGTTCTTCTATCATCAATGGAATACATTGGTGCAATATCAAAATCACCTTTAATATACTCAGAATAAGGAATCTTAAAGAAAGCCTCTCTGCCGTCAGCAGTCTTTTCGCCGGCACCTAAACTCGTTGCCAACCTCGGCAGCCAGCCAGCCAATTCTATACCGGTACGAACTCTTAAAGGCACCTTAGGCATGTCACTACTGGATATACGACTAAAGTTTGTATATGTTAAGTTATATGCAGAACGTACGATAAGCTGCTGATCGTAGCTGTAACGAAGAATAGGGTTTACTTCATCACTTAAATAAAGATCTTTAAATCTTTGAGACGTCCATGGCATACGAACATAAGTAATACCAACCGGCTCAACTACATTTAATAGTTTCCACTCCATTGCCGACCACTGAAAACGTGTTGACAAATTAAAGAACTGTCTCAAATATTCAGGGCGTTTCTGAAAGTTAGTGCCAATTGAAAACTCGGTAGATGCAGAAGGTTGATCTTTCAATTGCTTTAACAACCAAGGCAGAAGGAGTTGTGGTATTGAAAGAAACGCTTCAGCACCATACTCATAATAACTGTTGTCAACAAGATCGAGACTGTCGGATCTTATAAACTCATAAGCTGCATTTAATCTAATACGGAAGGTTTCACCGGCATTAAAAAAATTACGATGCTCATATGAAATATTGCTTGCTATACCAAGATCACCGGCTGAGTTAGTTCCATCAACCCCAAATTGCATATAGCGAAAATTCCCAGGCAGGATAGTAATCCTTGAATCAATATACGATGAATCGTTTCTTTCAACAGTTGTAAGATTGATAAAGGTTTGATTAATAGCCTGTATACCGTTTAAGGATGAGTAAGTTCTTTCAACTATACGGTCAGAATAAAGACGCCCCGGTCTTAAAAAAGTATTATAATAAACAGCCCGTGGCTTTAAGAACAGATTTTTCTCTGAAATAATTTGTAACCCTCTGTACTCTGTTGTGTCTAATAAATTAAACTTAGTAGAATCTTCCAGATAATCTGGATTAACACCATTTATAACAGTTACATTACCAATATTATATTGATTATAGACTTCTGTTTCTGTTGGCTTATTCAAAGATAAGGTTACATCAACCTGATTAGCACCTACAGCTGTGTCGGCAAGGAAATAGAAATTATCTTTTGAGAAATTATAATAACCATTGTCCTTTAATGTTATGGTCATATTCTCTCTACCTCGTTCAAGAACTGACAAATCAAAAACATCACCTTCTCTCAAGAAGTTTAGCCTATTTGCCTGATCTAAAATATTAAATATTGTGCTGTCAACAGAACTTATTGTATCATTAAAGATACGTACTCTATGAGGATTATTACCAATCACATCATATGTCACGTTGGCTTTCTTATTCTCTTTTACAATTGTAGTATCTACCTCAGCATTTAAATAGCCCTTATTATTAAGATGTAACCGAATCTGTTCTGCTGAAACTACAGCCAGCTGCTCATTATATAATACAGGAGTTTCACCATATTTAAGCATCTGACGGTTCAACCAAGTGGAGTCATTATTAGGCAAGTTGTACATATGAAGCTTCCACTTACCCACGATAGGTATTGATGAGTTTGGTCTTTGCCTCAGGTATGGATTAAGCTCAGATGAGCCAATACCTCTGATATCAGAATTAATACTTACATTATTAAGTAGATAACTCCCCTCAGGCACTTTCTTAGTTACATTGCATGCGGTTAAAATAATTACCGATACTACAGAAAGTAAATATTTATTCATTCGGTTATTCATCATCTTCATCATCATCTCTAGTTCTGATAAATCTGAAATTAAATAGATCTCTGAACGACTGTGCTTCTTTTGTCACAACAACACCCACGCCCTGCCTTGTTGGTGTACGGCGGTAAAACTGTTCGTTTGCCCTATTAAAAGCACGGAGCATCAACCAGCTGTTTATATCATACTCCAGCTCAAATTCGCCCATAAAGGCCTGTTTAGAAGCCAGCATACTGTTGTCGCCGTAACTTAGATTCGTTGACATTCTCAATCTGTTGTTAAGCAATCGTGTGGATACATCAAGTCCCATTCTCACATTATCAAACGTACCGTCAACAGATTCCAGATTTGTGCTAACCGACCAGTTATCATTCAATGCATTTGAAAAGAGAGCGTCCAGTCCGCGAGATAAATGGTTAGCCGCAAACTGTGTAAATACATTCGCCCCAAAATTCATATCAGATGACCCCTGTGAAGGAATAAAACTTCCGGTTGTTGCCAAATATGCAAACTGCAAGATTTTAGTTTCCTCATCGCTTATAAAACTGTTCACCCTCTGCTGAATATCATTTGAACTTTCAGGCAGTTCAATATCGTACTGCAAATCCATTCCCTCCAAATTCCCTCTTATCTGAAGAAGAGCATTTACAGGTACCCGAGTATTTGCAAGCTCATTTGCGAAAGTGGGACTTAACATGGATAGATCAGCCCTTACAGGTAGATATGCAGTTATATTAAACTGTGTATTCATAGGGTCTCCCTCCATTGTGAGTCGGCTACCTTCTCGAATATTAAAATCGATGGTACGAAGATTTTGTAGGTTATAATGAAACTCACCGCTATTTATAATATAATCACCATATAAACGCAAAGATGGTGCTGATGTAGAGTTGAAATTAATATTTATCTCGCCGGCACCACTTACCTCAATAGCATTACCGGTTGTAGGATCAAGTAAGACAGAGGCTTCCAGTAGTGGGTTTAAATTAACAGTAGCTCTCATAACAATAGGAATTGTAGTTTTCACGCTAGTGTTAGTAAGATTCAACTCTTCGCCTAATCTTCTTAAGAATGCTAATGAATCTGTCTGATTAGTATTTATATAAACTACACCACTATATTCAGCAGCCTGAGCTATTTGCGGAAGCATTACTGTTACCTCTGAGGCACTCCTTGTGGTTAGATTTCCATCTCCATAGATTCCCATTTGCGAGCCTGTAACACTTATATTACCCGAGAGTCTGAGATCACCATAAACCATTAAGTCTGTTCGATTCTTATTATTTAACAGCATAAAATCGTTTAAAGTTATACCTGCAGTATAGACGACTCTTCCAAAATTAGTATGTGACAGACTTAAAGTTAAAGAAGCCGTATGATTATTTTGGTCTCTAATTATCAGATTATCGAGACCCAGATTGTCTCTGCTGATTTTTATTGTATCCGAAAGATAGTAGGTAACATTAGTATAGGCAACTCGCATTTCTCCATCTTCAATTCCCAGCCAGCCTTCTGTAACAGGCTCTGAAAGCTTACCCGTAATTTTCATATTGGAATTTAATCTTCCTGATAATCGACTGAGAGCGCCTCCCGTTAGTGGTTGAAATGCAAAAAGTTCAAAATTTTCAATATTAACATTAACATCCATAGGCAAAGGACTCTTATCACCGGTAGGAATATATCCCTTTATCTCCATACTTTTTTCATCTTCGTTTGTGAGATAAGCATTTAGATTAAGCCCAGAATTAAGTTGATCCCAGTTTCCTTCAATAATTAAAGTTCCAATAGTATCATTATAAACTGATATATTTTCAATTCGCAGATCTTCAGTAGTAATCATTGGTGTTTCTAATGCCTGACGAATATTAATACCACCATTTATAGAACCTGAGAAGTTTGATATGTTAAATACAGAAAGAATATTTGTAAGCCCTGTGTTATTAAAGTATATACGTAAATTATCTGCTTCGCTCCTTGATGCTATACCATCTATACCTAGCAGTAGCATATCTTCCTCAGTAATACCAAAATTTGTAATACTAATTCGATCTTTATTGTATGAGATATCTGCATCATTTATATCTATATTTTTACCATTAAAATCTATCGTTGCGGGATGTATTCTTATTTTTGACACAAGCTGATTATCCAGCTCACGATCAAATAGCATTGATATCAACAGCTCTCCATCTGCCCGACTATCACTGTTTTGAACATCAAAGGCTAAATTGTTAATTACAGAATCACCAGCAGCTTCAGTTATCAGATCAACATTAACAAATCCATTATCTTGGACAAGATAGCCGTTTAAGATAAGCTTCGCTTTATCTATATTATTATTAAAATCAATATTTGTCTCTCTAATATCATTATTACCAAACATTATTCGTGGAATATGTGCATTGATTTGTAGCGGGTTATCTGCTGCCATATTAATGTTTCCGGAAATAGTTGCCTGATCAACATTATAAAAAGGCATACCAAAAGTATATGATAGATCCTCAGTATTGCTTAGTATTATATTAAAGTTGAAATTATTCTTGCCAATAAATTCATTCTCCTCACCAGTGAGTAAGATTTCCTCATATGAGACTGCGGTCAACTGATTTATATCTTCCTCTGAAGATTGAAGCTGATTTTCATTTCTAACTGACAACACAGAAGGGAGGTGTGGTTGCAGGGTCTGCTTCAGTTCATTTGCGATTGATGAGAAATAGTAATCGCCTGTTATTTCTGCCTCCATAAATGAAGACATAACCTGTATTTTCTTACCATTGCCATCATCTGCCAGTGCCTGCAAATATATTGCTCCGGGATTATATATAAAGTTACTGTCAACAATTGATGTGTTATCAATAACCAACGTTCCTGTCATATTATCAATCGACGTTCCCGACAAATTACCCACTACCTGTGTTGTAAGCAACGGAGTATTCCAAGTTTCCAGCAGGATAAAAGGACTAAGGTTGAGCTGTTGTATATTTCCATTAACAATAAATCCTAAACTATCACCAAAGGTTATGTCGCCAAATATATCAAACTGATTTAAGGGAGAGTTCATACTCAGATTTGCCGACACATTATTACCCATGTAATTGCCATCGAAATTCAAGTTGCTGTATTGAAAATCTTTATACATCAGCGACTCAAATACACCTTCTGCTGTTACCGACAATAAAGAGTCTTTGGGAATTATTACTCTGGCTACTGCATTAAATGTAGTATTTCCTATTCCGGCATCTTCACCAATTATACTCGAAACATCAATATCATCAACTCTTACAGGTCCTTCGAAACTCATGTTTTGAAAGCCATCTTTAAACTCACCTATACCGTTAATTATAACGTTGCCCGGCTCAATAGTAATATTACCATCATAATTAAAATGGTTTAACTTACCGATTGCCTGAACCTGAAGATCAATATTTCCCAATGCTAATAATTGATCAGGAGAGTTGTATTCAGTAGCCCAAACTTGTATAATAGATTCCAGATCAGATTGGCTGATAGATAGCTTTTGGATGTCTACTCTTAGATCGCTGCTATTCAAATCTGTATAATCAGAAATCATTCCAGAGATATCAAACTGAGTATCAGCTCCATATTTTAGTTCAAGCTTATTGAGATTGGCAGTGGGTAATTGTCCATCAGCCTCGATATCAAATGAGAAGATCTCATTTAGAGCCGAAAGTGGTGAATAGAAAATTCCAATATCTTTTGGATATAAGTATTCGCTTTCCAGCTTTATGGAAAAATCTTTTGACTCAGTGTTAAAGGTTACGTCTGACAACACTACTTCAGACTGATTAAGGCTTAGGAGTATATGATCACTTTCTATAAGCTTTCCTTTTATTTTTACATTTGTCTCAAGATCATTTAGATTTAATCCTGAGTTACTTTCAAGGAAGTTTAGTAAATCAATTTTTGCTTGCATATCTTCAACACTCTGAAAATAAGCATTTGCCTTAAAGTTGAAATTGTTAATATTAATATGGTTACTGTTGAACTGTCCCGGTGTTTGCGGCTCTGAGAGTATATTATAATTTAAAAATCCATTTTTTAAAATTACATTTTCTGCTGTTATAAGCATTGGATCCTTCTTCTCTTTAACTACAGTAGTATCTTTCTCTGAAGCTAAGGCGTCTATTATAAATTGAAAATTAAATGGGGCATCCGGAGTATCCCGATATAGGTTAGCATGAAAATTCTCAATCCCTACTTTTTGAACTGTAAGCCTGTTTCTAAGCAGATCAAGAGCTCCAATTCTTGCATTTATTTTATTAGCATAAAAAAGAGTATCTTGCTGCTGATCTTCTACATATAACCCGTTAAGTTCTACTGTATTAAACAGACGTAGACGAACTCCATCTAAGGTGGCTTCAGCTCCAATTACAGGTCTAAGCTTTTCCAATGCATAATCAGCAGCCCTTTTTTGTATGGATGGAATACTAAATGTTATAAAGAGTATTATATTTAGCAGTATAATACTGATTATAATTATTGCAAATATTCGGACTACTTTTTTTACCAATTTGAGTTGCTTGAAATTATGACTGCATATAACTCTTATGTTATGCAATATTACAAAAAAAGGCTTTATTAGTAAGGCAGGACTATGATTTTAACCAAAAAATAGGTTTATTTGATGTTTTTCCACAAAAGTGAGCTGTCTCCATAGCTTAAGAATCTATAATTGTTATGTAAAGCATATTCATATATTTTTTTCCAATCATTTCCAACATAAGCTGAAACAAGCAAAAGAAGTGTGCTTTGTGGTTGATGGAAATTTGTAATGAGAGCATCGGGAAAATGAAAATTGTAACCATCTACAATCATCAGTCGTGTTTCAGCAACAAGCCGGTCTTGATCTGTTCGATTAAGATAATCAAGAATTGTATGTAGTGTATCAATAGGTTCAACAGGGGTCTCCTCTTCATATGGCTCCCATTGATTGACAATAATGTTGTGCATCTCAAGATCGGGTTGTACAATAAGCTTTTTACCAATATAATAGAGGCTTTCCACAGTTCGCATTGATGTAGTTCCTACAACAATAATATTACCTGTGTGATTAGCTATTTTCTTAAGAGTTTCTTTAGGAACAGAGATGAACTCGGTATGCATTTCGTGATTACCTATTGAGTCTGATTTAACTGGTTTGAAAGTACCTGCTCCAACGTGAAGTGTAACTTCGGCAGTTTTTATTCCTTTAGACACAAGGCTTTCTATGACTTCAGGTGTAAAATGTAAGCCGGCGGTTGGTGCTGCAACAGAGCCTTCAACGTGGGAGTAAAAGGTTTGGTAGGTCTCATTGTCTTTTACTTCAGCAGGTCTGTCTAAATAAGGAGGAATTGGCAGTTTTCCTACTGCTTCAAGTAATTCAGAAAAAGTAAAGCTTTCATTATCCCATGTAAACTTAACAACGACATCTGAATTCTTATTTTTGGGATTTGAAGACTCAATCTTTTGAGCATTAATTGTTACACTTACTCCCTTGACATCAAATATCATTGATAAAATATCATCCTTCCATTTTCTAGCATTACCAATCATACAAGTCCATACACACTCTCCTCTTTGTTGGAAATTTAGTACATAATCTTTCGGTTTATAAGGTGACAAGCAAAATATCTCAATTACTGCTCCAGTTAGTTTTTTAAAGAGTAGTCTCGCATGAATTACCTTGGTGTTATTAAATATAAGCAAACTATTTTCCGGCAAATGTTCTGAAAGCAAAGAGAATTTATTAGTGTAGATTTGTGAGCCTTCATAAACTAATAATTTAGATAAATCTCTTTGAGGTAAAGGGTATTTAGCAATTTTTTCATAAGGGAGTGTATATTCAAAATCTGAGATCTTAAGCTTAAATATATCGTTTTTTTTCATTTTTTTAGTATCAAAAAATCGATTTTCATATTAAATAGTGCATTTAATTCCGCAAAAATAGTCAACTTTGTAAAACACTACAAAATTAAACACCAAAACAAACATTATATTTGAATATATACATATAATCTCAAGTATCAATGATAACTAATAATGGTGAAACAGTGAGATAAATTTAAAAATGAAAAAATTATCAACAGGAGACAGAGTTAGGTTTTTAAACACAGTGGGTGGTGGAATCGTGAAAGGTTTCCAAAGTAAACAGGTGGTTATAATAGAAGATGAACATGGTTTTGATATGCCTGTGCTGATTTCTGAATGTGTAGTTGTAGAATCTGCATCAGATAGCAAAATGAGTCAATCTTCAGAAGACAATTATTCTGAGACAGAAACAAATCATGATCTGAAAAGCTCTATACCGGAAGTCAATATTAGCGAGTCGTACCAACCAGAAGAAACTACTGAGGGGGAAAAGATAACTGCTTGTCTTGCTTATCTTCCGATAGATTTAAAAAATCTATCCACCACTAAATATGAATGCTATTTTGTGAACGACAGCAATTACTATCTGTATTTCAACTATATGAATCGTGAAAACAATATATGGAACAGTAGATATAATGGCATAGTTGAACCAAATACAAAAATATTTATAGAGGAATTTGATAAAACAATCTTAAATGAAATAGAAAAAATATCAGTACAGTTTATAGCTTTCAAACATAACAAACAGTACAAGTTTAAGAATCCATGTTCTGTTGAATTACGTATTGACACAGTTAAGTTCTACAAATTACATAGCTTTAGGGAAAATGATTATTTCAATGATGATGCAATTATCTATCATATTATAAAGGAAGATATACCGGAAAGGGAATTGTTAATCTCCTCAGGTGACATAGAGCTTGCATTGAAAGAAAAGGAGTTTTCAGAGAGAAGACGGAGTAAACAACCAGTAAAAAAGAAAAAAATTATTCCTATTACTGAGGTTGATCTTCATATAAATGAGTTGTTGGACACTACTGCGGGTATGAACAATTCTGACATTCTAGAATATCAACTGAAAAAATTTAATGATGTTATGAAAGAAAACATCAACAATAAAAACCATAGGATTGTATTCATTCACGGTAAGGGTGATGGTATACTTAAAGCCTCTTTATTAAAAGAATTAAAGAAAAATTATCCAACTTGCTACTACCAGGATGCATCTTTTCAAGAGTATGGGTACGGAGCAACAATGGTTAAAATCAAGTAAACTTTAAAAGATATGATGAATAAGACAATTTTAATCTTTTTCGCTGCAATTATGTTAACAAGCTGCGATTTAATGAGCAGAATAGGTGGAGCCTATCAGCTTTCTCAAAGTGAGTATCGATACAATTCACTAAGTAATATACAACTTGCCGACATAAAACTGGGTAATGCTTCAGCTATCTCTGTCTCGAACCTAGCTTCCATTGCAACAATTCTTGCAGCTGGCAGTACTATGCAAAGCATCCCTTTTAGCATGACTCTTAATATGGATGTAACTAATCCAAACTCATCGGCAGCATTTCTTGATGCTTTGGATTATGTAATTTCTATAAATGAGTTAGAATTTGTTGAGGGAAAGATGGATATACCCATAAGAATACAACCAGGAGAAACTACGCTTGTACCTGTTCCTATAAGTGTAGATCTAAAGAATCTAATAAATAGATATTCACAGGAACGAGTTGTCAATGAGATGAGTGGATTTCTTGGTATAACACCTAATGAAACAACTGTTTCCATTAAATTATGGCCTAAACTTACAGTAGGCAACACTTTGATTAAGGTCCCTGCAGCTATCCCTATTGAATTTAATTTTGGTGGAAGATAAAACAATTGATTCGATCTTCTTATTTTAAAATGTTAGGTAAAACTGTATCTTTGCATTTTAAAAACAGACTGGTATAATGCAGAAACCCTCTATTCCAAAAGGTACACGTGATTTTTCGCCTGAAGATATGGCGAAACGTAATTATATTTTTGACACAATTAAAGAGGTTTATCGACTCTATGGTTTCAGTCAGATTGAAACGCCTGCAATGGAAAACCTGTCAACATTGATGGGAAAATACGGTGATGAGGGTGATAAATTACTTTTCAAGATTCTTAATTCCGGAGATTTCTTAAAAGATATTAGTAATGAAGATATTGCTATAGGGAATTACGCTAAAACAGCTAATAAGATTTCTGATAAGGGTCTGAGATACGATCTTACTGTTCCTTTTGCACGTTATGTCGTTATGAACCGAAACGATATAACATTTCCTTTCAAACGTTTTCAGATACAACCTGTATGGCGTGCCGACCGCCCTCAAAAGGGTCGATATCGTGAGTTTTTTCAGTGTGATGCAGATATTGTGGGCTCTGACTCACTCCTAAACGAAGTTGAGCTAATTCTAATTATTGATGAGGTCTTTTCAAGGCTTGGTATAGATGTATCCATAAGGATTAATAACAGAAAGGTATTATCTGGTATTGCAGAAATTATTGGTGAATCTGAAAATATCACCAAGTTTACAGTTGCAATTGATAAACTTGAGAAAATAGGTCTTGAATCAGTAAATAAAGAACTTGCCTCATCTGGCTTATCAGAGGCTGCTATCAACAAGCTACAGCCAATTATAAATATTAGCGGATCTACAGAAGAGAAAACTGTTATGCTTAAGAGTATATTATCCGATTCTGAGATTGGTCTGAAAGGTATTAACGAGATAGAGTATTTAATAAATAAAACTAATACAATCTCACTTAAAAATGAGGTTATCTTAGATTTAACTCTAGCACGTGGACTCAACTATTACACTGGTACTATTATTGAAGTTAAGGCTCTAAACGCTGAAATAGGAAGTATTATGGGTGGCGGCAGATATGATAATCTTACCGGTGTTTTTGGTCTTCCCGGAGTATCGGGTGTTGGCATTTCTTTTGGTGCCGATCGGATATATGATGTGTTGACTCAACTTAATCTTTTCCCGGAGAATCTATCACATTCAACTGATTTAATGTTTGTAAATTTTGGTGAAAAGGAGGAGAGTTTTATTTTACCTTTAGTTACTAAACTACGTGACTCAGGTATAAGCTGTGAGATATATCCTGAAGCTGCAAAAATGAAGAAACAGCTAACATATGCAAATAATAATAAGATCTCATTTGTTGCATTGGTTGGAGAGCATGAGATGAGAGATAATACTATTACATTAAAGAATATGAAATCAGGTGAACAAATGAGTGTTTCTGTTCAAGAAATAAAAGATTTAATTAAAAACAACTAATGGATATTCAGTATAATAAAATACTGGTTTTTCATGATTAAATATTATAGAATAAGTAAATATTATTTAAGCACTTTCACATCTACTGCATTCATTCCTCTTGGTCCTCTTTCCAAACGATAAGTAACTTTATTATCCTCTCCAATGCCATATTCTGCATTACTTTTGTGAAAGAAATATTTATTTGGGCTATCAGAATCTTTTATAAATCCAAATCCTCTGGTTTCATCATAAAACTCTACCCTGCCTGAAGGTTCTTTTGTTTCTACTACATCCATTGGAGGAATTGAGATTTCAATGTCTTCAAGTTCAATCTCTTCAAATTTATTAGGTTCGGGACGCTCATCAGTAATTACTCCATTGATATCTACATATGCGATCATTTCCTCAAATGTATCCGCAGGTTGAAGTCTTCTTGCCTCTTTTCTCTGTTGCTTTTCTTTTCTTTTTTGTCTCTTGTTTTTTTCAATTTCTCTTTTACTGAATGAATTTGATTTTGCCATAATTAGTGTTTATATTATGCTTACAAATATAAGCAAAACTAATCACTTTGTCAAGTTAGTAGATAGCAAAGACTTATGCAAAGAAAAGATTTTTGGGAAATATGTAAAACAACTAGGCTGTAAAAATATTTTTATAGTCTCCAAAAAAGCGTTTCCTTTGCACAAAATTAAATCAAATGCTGGGTATTGAAAATCTAAGCGTTGTATTTGGTGGTTTTACATTACTCGATAACATTTCGTTCGTATTGAATAGAAATGAAAGAGTGGCATTGACAGGCAAAAACGGGGCTGGAAAATCTACCTTGTTGAAAATAATGGCCGGTTTAAAAAAACCTACCAGTGGAAACGTTTCTACTCCAAAAGATGTAACTATAGGCTATTTGCCGCAACAGATGAAACTAAACGACAGTCGTACAGTTTTTGAGGAGGCGTCATTGGCATTTAACAATCTTAAAAAAATGGAGCAGGACTTAGATAATCTTCATAATCAAATGATTGAGAGAACAGATTATGAGTCGCATGAATATAGAACCATAATAGAACGAGCAACAGACCTACAGGAACTTTTGCAAATGTCAGGAATCCATAATTTTGAGGCTGAAGTAGAGAAAACATTAATAGGTCTTGGTTTTCAGCGCAATGATTTTGACAGACCCACAAGTGAGTTTAGTGGTGGATGGCGTATGCGCATCGAACTTTCTAAGATACTCCTCCAGGCACCTGATATTCTTTTACTTGATGAACCTACGAATCACCTTGATATTGAATCAATTCGATGGCTGGAGAACTTTTTAAGTACACACTCCAATGCCGTAATGCTTGTATCACACGACCGTGCATTTCTGGATAAAGTTACTAATAGAACTATCGAAATAGTTTTAGGTGATATACATGACTATAAGGTAAATTATTCGAAATATATAGAACTGCGAAAAGAAAGATATGATCAACAGGTCCGAGCATTTGAGAATCAACAGAAGCAGATTAAAGATACTGAAGATTTTATAGAACGTTTCCGTTATAAACCCACCAAATCTAATCAGGTGCAGTCAAGAATTAAACAACTTGAAAAGATTGATAGAATCGATATTGAAGAAGTGGATAACTCAAAACTTAATCTAAAGTTTGCCCCCGCTGTCCACTCAGGATCATATCCTGTTATAATGGAGAATGTTTCTAAATCATACGGTAATCATCTAGTTTTTAAAGATGTCACGCTAACTATCGAGCGTGGTGAAAAAATAGCTTTTGTAGGTAAAAACGGAGAAGGAAAATCAACTCTGGTAAAATGTATAATGGACGAAATTGACTATGATGGTAAACTTGTACTGGGATATAATGTTAAGATAGGATATTTTGCTCAAAATCAAGCTCAGATGCTAGATGAAGATTTAACCGTATTTGATACTATCGATAATGTGGCTGTTGGGGATATACGCACTAAAATCAGAGATATTTTAGGTGCTTTTATGTTTGGTGGCGAAGCCTCTGACAAAAAAGTTAAAGTATTATCGGGAGGTGAGCGTAGCCGTCTTGCAATGATACGTTTGTTATTAGAACCTGTTAATCTTCTCATATTGGATGAACCTACCAACCATCTGGATATGGCATCAAAAGATGTTCTAAAAAAAGCAATAAAAGAGTTCACCGGTACAGCAATAATCGTATCACACGATCGTGATTTTCTTGATGAGCTAGTAAGCAAGGTTTATGAGTTTGGCAACAATAAAGTAACTGAACATATTGGAGGGATTTATGATTATTTGTCAAAAAAAGAACTAGACAATTTACATCAGCTAGAATTATCAACTTCAACTATCTCATCATCTACAACTTACACAGATCAAACTACTTATTCTTCCAGTAAACTCTCTTATCTAGAACAGAAAGAAATTAATCGTAAACAGCGTAAACTGGAAAAAGATATTGAAGAGACAGAAAATGAAATTGAAAAACTAGAAGTAAAGGTTTCGAAACTCGAGACAGAGCTGGCTACTCCAGAAGGTGCTTCTGACACGAAAAAGCTTCAAAAATATCTTAAAACAAAAGATGTTTTGGAAAGTATAATGAGTAAGTGGGAAAAATTAACTATTGAGTTAGAGGATTTTACACGTTAATATTGTTATCAAGAAATGGCAAATTTAAGCAAATTTATATTAAACAAGTTTTTGGGATGGAAAGCAATAGATCCTTTTCCAGAAATACCAAAATGTGTGTTGGCAGTAGGTCCTCATACAAGCAACTGGGATTTTATAGTTGGAAAACTAGCATATTCATCATTAGGACGTCAGGCAAACTTCTTGATTAAGGCTGAGTGGTTTGTATTTCCTTTCAATATTTTCTTTAAAAATATTGGAGGAATACCTGTAAAAAGAGATCGCAACGAGTCGTTAACTAATAAGTTAGCAAAAGAGTTTAAGAATCGAGATTGGATGCACCTTGGCATTACTCCTGAAGGCACACGAAAGCCTGTAAAAGAATGGAAAAAAGGATTTTATTTTATTGCTGTGAAAGCCAATGTCCCAATCCTACTTGTAGGACTTGATTATGAAAAAAAAGAAGCCAGAGTACTGGATATTTTCCATCCTACCGGTGACTATAGAAGCGATATTGTAAAGATAAGGTCCTACTTTAAGGATATTGTGCCAAAGAAGCCGCAAAACTATATTCCCTAGCTAGTTATAGATATAACCACGTCTTAAAGTTACAATAAATTGAAACACCACTACTCAGCGTATATAACTATATGGTGCAATATATTTATATATACAAAGTCGAAAAAGATTGTAAGAAATTTCTAAACCGCCCCCTCTTAATAGTAGTATTATCTATATTCTTATCTTGTATTTCTTTTTTCTAATATTGATAAGGAGTTGAACTCCTTTCAATATTATAGGCTAAACCAGTGATTTAATTTGATCATAAAAATGTTGTTGGAAGGAAGACCAAACATGTGATCAAGATTACTTCTCCAACCATTGATAACATGATTGTCGCGATTCGACATAGTATGCTCCCAAACCAGATATAAAGTCGACCCGGGACGATACTCCCAACGTGCAACCAAATTAGAGCGAAACTCATTAAAGCTAAAGTCTGGATTGTTGAACTTATAGTTGTGTTCACCATAGCTAACATTGTAGCTTCCATCAATTGACCTGCTAATCTCGTCACTACCCAGCAGGTGAAAACGGTTTTCATACTTCTTAGCCAGCGGGTCAAGAATGTGCTTGAAATCTGAATATTTTCCAGTAGACGTATAAGGCGATCCATATAATTGAATAGAGAAGTCAGGGGTTACGTTCATCTGCACTTTAACCGTCAGTCCGTAAGTGTCTCTATCCATTCGTCCCGTCACATACTGTCCGGACGAGAAAGGAATAATGCCTGTTTCACCAGGAATAGTCGCTACATATTGCATGTGCTCTTTCTTTGTGTCATAGGTAAACTCACCTGATACCAGTAAATGATTACCCAAACGCAATGACAAAGAAGGAACAATGGTGTGATACAGGTTGCCACCACTATTGTAATCATTTAAATACTTGGCAGAAAATACCACACGTTTTGACTTATCCGTGTTAATATTAAATGTTGTTACATAATAAGAATTAATCCTTAGAGCAGAACCACCAAATAGGTGCCGCGTATTAACATGATTCCATCCATGATTTTCTTGAATACTGAACTCAAAGCGATTCAACAACATACTTTCCCAAAGAAAATTCACTCCATTTTGAATTGAACGTCCACCATAATCCCACTTGTTTGTTTGCCTCAGAGTGACCGTATTGCTTCTGAACGACTTCCAGACATTTGTTTGTTTGAAAACTATTTCTGTTCTGTTGGAAATAAAATCGGCTTCTCTCAGATAACCTACAGAATTCAGGTCAAACCCGGGAGATGACCAGCTAAATGTTTCGGAAAATGTCAACTTAGCATTACCTCTACGACCTATTCTAACAAAACCTCCCGTCCCAGATAACGAGGTCTTGTTAGGGTCAACTCCGAGATAATCAGATGTAATACGTTGATAATAGTGTGTAGGATTTTGCTGCAAAATAGTGATAGCTTCTTTTGATCCGTTCAGATGACTAAACATTCCCTTTGCTTCTACATAATAAAGACGATCTAAAAAATATTTAGTAAAATCGATTCCACCTGTGAACGCATTCCTTACAAGAATATTGTCCAAATGATCTTCGTCCATATTACGGTTGACTGATGTCAGCATTCCACCCAGCAGAGTGTTTCCCTTCCAGTTTTTTTGTACACGTGCAATGGTATAATTAGTCAGTGGCTCCACCACTTCTTTTGATTCAGCTCCATTGTGAGTTACTTTCAAAGATGAACGTGCAGTAACGCTTTGCACAATACCCATAGTCAACCCATTTTTGTTAGTTCCGGTAAGCTTTAATGCACCTATTATCGGCACATTATCTATCGAACTGGCAAAGGTGTTAAGATTGTCAACAGGGATATTGTATGATGGCTGTGAACCAATACGACGTGAGTAAAACATCATATCAGAACCATTATTGAAGTCCAAAATATGCTGTCCTTCAAGAAAAAAAGGACGTTTCTCGTCATAGAACGTTTCGTACGCAGACAAGTTCATTACCGACGGATCTAATTCTACCTGTCCAAAATCAGGATTAATAGTAATATCAAGCGTGTAATCCGACAAAGCAAACTTAGCATCCAATCCCACATTTCCATCCCAAGCATTACCTTTTTGATATGGACTTCCCTCTATTTTAGGTTCGTTCTTGTAGCTACCCATAACATAGGGAAGCATCTCGATACCTTTAGGTTTAGGTAGGTCTGTCATATTATGCATCTCTCCAAACGAAAAGACATGACCATTATTTGTGGGTGGAATTAAGCTCCAATGCTGTGTCTCATTGTTTCGCCTAATAACACGCCTTGCGCTTAGCCCCCATATACCATCATCCGTAAACTGATTATAACGTAATTGACTAAACGGTATACGCATCTCGGCGGTCCAGCTTGAATCGGCTAAGTTGATATGTGTCTTTGCATCCCATACCGCGTTCCAACTACGATTTATCTCCTGTTGGTCTGTAATAATAAAATCTGTTCGATTTCCTCCCAAATTCACTACAAATTCAGGAGCGGCACGAAAATCATGATACGTATCAAACGCCACGCTTACTAAGTCTCCCACATCATTAGCGTCACGATTATCTATAAAACGGTTCATGTTTTCAGGTTCAATATCCTTACAATAGAATCCAATGTAGATATTATCATCATCATAAAGGATCTTTACCTGTGTGTACGAACCAGTATGACGGCGCTCATAGGGAGATTCTTGCACAAAATCTTCTGACCACTCACCAGTACTCTGCCAGACAGGATCGTCTAATCTACCATCAATAACGGGCGTCTCCGAAATCCGTGTTATATTATATATACGTTTGTATGAATCCTCAAAAGGAATCTGTTCATATTGTTGTGCATAACTAAACCATGAAACAACAAAAAAGGAAAGTAAAATTAATTTTGCTCTCATTGATAAATTAAAATTCTTAATCAGAGTGGTATTATTCTCTCTGAAATGGTTTGAAACTATGGTATTGAGTTTTATTTTATAGAAAAATTTAACAACCGTTGTGATACACATATGGCACAGATTAAACAAATGACTTTAAGATATATTATAATTCACTACTGTCAACTAAAATTTTAAGAGTGTAGATTGTTCTCATGAAATTTTATCCTAGGTTGCATTGTATATTTGTTATTTTAGCAACAAATATACAACCGTTGTAAAGATAAACAAAAAAGTTTAATAGGTCTTGACAATCTTTAAAAAAATGACCTATTTGTTATCAAAACAGAAAATTGATATACTGGTTCACAATCATGAATTATATTGCAACTGCAAGTGTTTCAAGTTTGAATACGACTTGCAATAATGCTTTTCTTGTCCGCTACCCATTAAAATTCGATGAACGAAGTTTATTTGATAATTCAGGTTAACTCATCGAAGTTTAGCATCAGCTGAATAGCTTCGGTTAACGACGTACAATTATTTTTTGGTTAATCTCTTTAGCTATAAGAGTGGCAAAGCATTCCCCTTCGATACGTTTCTGTAAACAACAAATCGAGGGGGAACAAAAATAATAAATTAACAGAGAGAAAAAATTATCTTCACCTTGGACCACCGCCACCGCCGCCGCCACCACTTCTTGCGGGGACGAATCTTTCATTAACGATGTTATCATAAATTGATCCAAATGTGAAGCGTACTCCAAACTGTCCACTGGTTTGATAAGCGGTGGCAAGTTGTCTCCTTCGCAATAAAAGATCTTCCATTGATGTATCGCCTTTAACTAGATATAGCTGATCGTGAATTAAATCTGCATTAAACCTTACATAAAATGAAACGTTCTTTGATACTCTATATGAAAGCCTCGACTGAAATTCTAATCTATACTTATCGAAGTCATGAAAATAATGACTGCCTTCTAATCCTGCAGATAAATCACCCCATGGCCTAACAAACTTAAGATTAACCTCTAATGATTGCTTGAGAAGTGATTCTTGAAATTGATCATAAATCGTTTCTTCTAAATAATCATAATAACCATATATAAGATTGTAACGAAATGCAAATATTCTTCGATGACTTTCATTCCAAGGGTAAATATTATATTCTATCCCGGCAGCAGCTTCATAACTGTTATCGAAGTTTCTATAAGGAGTTGAAGAATATTCACCTAATACCCTTGCAGACCATCTATCTGTAAGGCTTTTAGTGAAACTGGTTCTAAAATCTTTTGAGTCTTGATTATTAGATATCTTTTCGTCGTTTCTATAATAATTCTCTCTACTAATTCCATAACTTGCTTCCAGTTGTGTTTTCCACTCATCAGTAGTCTTTTTTATTTCTATCTCGTTATCTATTGAAAAATCATCCCTTGTTTCTTCATTTCTAAATGCACCGCTCACATCTAGTGACAAAATCCATTTATCCCACGGATCATACAACATCTGCCTTTCAGTACTACCTACCAGACTTTCAATATTAACATCTAACTGATCTCTAAGGTCGGTCTGAAAATAATATTGAAGTACACCTATTTGAAAGACATTAAGAAATTTATTTCTTTCGGCATCATCAGTGTCAGATTCATTCATAGTTACCTCATATGAATAATCCATCCCTTCGAAACCATTATTTCCTATAAAGTTTAAATAGTATACACTTCCTCCACTTCCGGTTCTTGATGTTGTAACCAGTACATGTACATCTGCTTGTAACTGATTCTGTACAAAAGAAACAAAATTCAGCTCTTGCCGCATAAATTCTTGATCACATTGATTGCAATCAAGAAAAAAGTTAATATTATCTTGTGAATACGTGCTAAAGGCAATAGCAAAAAATAATACAATAAGAGAGAATGGTTTTTTCATAATAAATAAGTTTTATTAGTGTCCCTAAAATTGGAACATTATTAATAATAAACTAAATATGACCTTTGATCAATTTGAGTACAAATCGTCATTTGCCACATTACAAAAATAAGATAGCGATGCACTTTTAACAAATCAAATAGACCAACAAGTTGATTTTATCGATAAACAGCAATATCAAAACGTTTAGCAGTAAAATTATCTAAATCATTCTGCTATATCATAAATCACATTTATAAAAGTTTTCCGCCTCCTGTGTCTATTGTTGTGAGGCGAGTTAAGAATTGTCCCTGTCGAGGGAACAAATAAGTTCAGTGAAAACAATATTAGATTTTATTGGGAGGAGGGAGTTATGATATATTTTTGATTAAAAATATTCTGCCTGATAATGCCAAATTTTACTCATCAAAGTTTAGCGTCAACTGGATAGCTCCGCTTAATAATGTATTTAGTTCTGAGTCTGATCTTTTAAGTGTAAGCCCCATCAGTCGAATCTTTTTCTCTTCTATATCATCCACTTGAAGCATTAGTTCCTTTCCAAGTTCAAACAGTTTCTCATAGCTGTTAACATAATAGCTCACTGTTTTACTTCTGGTTATCTGTGTAAAATCAGCGTATTTTACTTTCAAGGTAACTGTTTTAGCAAGGAACTTACGTTTTTGAGCTCTGCGATGTACTTCTCGTGCAATTTGATCGAGCGACCCTAAGATATCAACAATCTCATCAAGGTCATCCATAAATGTAACCTCAGCGCCCAAAGATTTTCGCACCCTTTCAGACTCAACCTCTCTGTCATCGATTCCTCTGGCAAAATGCCAATATGCACTTCCTGCCTTTCCAAACTCTCTAACCAGGTCTATTTCAGACCATTGCTTTAAATCACGACCAGTGAGTATTCCTAAATCAATCATACGCTTAGCGGTCACTTTTCCAACACCATAAAATTTGTCTATCGACAGCTTCTCCACAAGGGCTTCTGCTTTATTCGGCTCAATCACAAACAATCCGTCAGGCTTTTTGAAATCTGAAGCTATCTTTGCGAGAAATTTATTGTATGACACGCCTGCAGAAGATGTGAGATGCGTACGATTAAATATTTTTTGTTTAATCTCTTTAGCTATGAGAGTGGCAGAGCGGGCTCCTTTATTGTTTACGGTAACATCCAGAAATGCTTCGTCAAGTGATAAGGGTTCTACCAGTGAAGTGTATTCACGAAAAATTTGCATTATCTGATTCGATACATTTCTGTATACATCAAACCGAGGAGGAACAAAAATTATGTGAGGACATTTTCGAAGTGCTGTTACTGAGGGCATTGCAGAATGAACCCCATATTTTCGAGCTTCATAACTAGCTGCAGCCACAACACCGCGTTTTTCGCCATAACCCACAGCAAGAGGTTTACCCCGATATTCAGGATTATCACGCTGTTCAATGGATGCATAAAAAGCATCCATATCAATATGTATTATCTTTCTCACAAAAATAAACATTGCGAAAGCCATGAGAGACATGAGCTTGTTCTCTGTTACTCAAAGGCGCGTTTGATATTATACAAATATAAGGTCAATTTATTAAAATTCAAACAGATTGCTTGCATTTCATTTTGATAATATAAGAAATATTGGTTATATCTATAATTGTCAGTTTAAATTATAAAAATATAAAATTAGCTTTTATTATAAATTGACATTTTAGGATTAATTAAAATTACAGATTTTTTTATTACTATTAAATTCGCAGCATAGATTTATATTGATTACATTTGCAATAAGATATGAACAAAATATCATAAACCTGAAGCGATTAATAGATAAAAATCGTTTGCAGGTTATAGTTGTTCTGAATACCGACAAAGTAAAAGCATAACCTATTAATAAAAGATTAATATGAGTATTAATAAAAGAGATATGGTAAAGTCGCTCAAACTTATAACGGAAGGTCGACAAAGAACAAATTTACTTCGTGTGTGGGAACAAAGAACAATTGCTTACCTGGTTCAAAAAGTTCCTAAATGGATAACATCTGACGGACTTACTGCTATTGGCTTTTTTGGAAATCTAATGGTTGCTGCCAGCTTTGTACTGGGAGCTTATTATAGCAGATATTGGTTGTTGCTGGTTTTATTAGGGTTTGTTATAAATTGGACTGGTGATTCGCTTGATGGGCGACTGGCATATTACCGCAACAAAGCTCGCAAGTGGTACGGCTTCTCACTCGACGTTACAGTAGATTGGATTGGCACCCTGCTTATTGGCACAGGCTTTATAATCTATGTGCCAAATATATGGAAATTCACAGGATTCTTTTTCGTTGTGCTGTATGGATGGGAAATGATTATAGCTCTACTGCGTTACAAAATAGGTGGAAAATATTCTATTGATTCCGGCATTTTTGGACCTACAGAAGTAAGACTGATAATTTGCACTATGGTCATATTAGAAGTATTCATCTCGGGTACTATACAATATCTTGCAACAATAGCTTGTATAGCTCTACTGATCTCTAACCTGATTGAGTCTCGCAAACTTTTCAAGATGGCCGACAAAAGGGATAAATCTGAGCGTCGTATAAAAGAGGAAGAGCTCAAAGCTATGCACAAGGAACACGCATAATTGAATAAAAAACTATACCTTTGTGAAAAACTCAGGGTATGATATATTCAATGACGGGATATGGCAAAGCAGTTGCAGAACTCCCCAACAAGAAAATTACAGTAGAAATTAAATCCTTAAACAGCAAACAGTTTGATCTCTACGCCCGTATTCCAAGCATGTATCGTGTAAAGGAGATTGATCTACGCAACTCTCTATCAAACAGCCTTGGACGTGGTAAAGTAGACCTTACTATAAATGTCGAAGTGTTCTCTAAGGATGTGTCTTCGAGAATCGATCACAATGTGTTGAATCAATACCGTCAGGAAATAGAACAATTTGCCGACAAAAATAATATACCCCCACCCGCTGACTGGTTTTCGGTATTGCTGCGTCTTCCTGAAACAATGAAGCAAGACATTGAAGAACTCAATGACGATGAGTGGGAAGCAATAAAAACAGCTGTTAAAGAGGCTGCGAATGAAGTAATTTTGTTTCGAAAACAGGAAGGTGATATGCTCGAAAAAGTCCTAAGGGAAAAAGTAGATAATATCAGGTCGCTGTTATTGGCAATTGAACCTTTTGAAGAAGAAAGGATAGAAAAAGTTAAAGCAAAATTATATGAAGGTCTGAGCCAGCTTGAAGGGATTGAGTATGATAAAATCAGATATGAACAGGAAGTGATTTACTATCTCGAAAAACTGGATGTAAATGAAGAAAAAGAGCGTCTTGCTCATCACCTTAATTATTTTGAAGAAACACTGGATGAGAAGCACTCACAGGGTAAAAAGTTGGGGTTTATCACACAAGAAATAGGACGTGAAATAAATACACTTGGATCTAAATCAAATCAGTTTGATATGCAGCGAATTGTGGTACAAATGAAAGATGAACTAGAACAAATAAAAGAGCAAATTTTAAATGTTTTATAATTCATAATTATACATAATACAACGAGAAACTAATGGCAAGACTAATTATAATTTCAGCTCCCTCAGGCGCAGGTAAATCAACTTTAGTTCGTTATCTACTTACTCAAGATTTGAATTTACAATTCTCTATTTCAGCTACCAGCAGAAAGCCGCGTGGCGAAGAGAGAGATGGGGTTGAATATTATTTTCTGACTCCCGAAAAGTTTCGTGAACGAATCAAAAACGATGAGTTTCTTGAATATGAAGAGGTGTACCCCGACAGGTTCTACGGCACGCTCAAGTATGAAGTAGACCATAATCTCAAAGAGGGCTATAATGTTATTTTTGATGTAGATTGTATAGGTGGTCTTAACATTAAAAAACATTACGGAGATCAGGCGTTAAGTATTTTTATTATGCCTCCCTCAGTTGAAGTTCTAAGGGCGCGACTTGAAAAAAGGGGAACCGACTCGCCTAAAGTAATTGAGAAACGTTTATCTAAGGCTGAATATGAGATGAGCTTTGCTCCACAGTTTGATTTTACAGTCTGCAATGATGATTATGACAAAGCAAGGGCTGAAATATTGCAGTTGGTCACAGATTTTATTCGTAAATAACAGATTTAACTAAAGCACTACAATGATTCGTCAAAGATTATTTGCGATTTTCATAGTTTTCATTTTTCCATTTACCATACTTGGATACAGTATTCAAAAAGAGACTCACCTCTTTGCTGTAAAAGATGGACAGGAATTAAAAATGGATATCTACAAAAGCGATTCTGCCACAATACTACCTCAGCCGTGTCTTATTTTTGTATTCGGAGGTGGATTTAAAGAAGGTGTCAGAGATAGTGAAATCTATTCTAAATATTTTAATTATTTCGCCGGCAAAGGATTCACAGTTGCCTCTATTGATTATCGTCTCGGGATGAAAGATAGTAATGCACCGGGTGTATTTAACTATAAGCCGCTTCAAAATGCTATTGATATGGCTGTGTCGGACCTCTATTCTGCAACAAACTATATCATAGAAAATGCAGAAAAACTTTATATAGACCCAAACCTGATAATTATAAGTGGTTCAAGTGCAGGTGCAGTCACAGTTTTACAGGCTGAATATGAAAATCGTGACAACCACCCGTCTGCTGATGTATTGCCGAGCGACTTTCGCTATGCCGGAGTTGTTTCATTTGCAGGAGGAATTTTTAGTACAGAAGGTTTGCCTTCATACAACCAAATCCCTGCCCCTACCCTTTTCTTTCACGGTAGCGCCGACAAACTAGTTCCTTACAACAAATTAAGAGTATTTCATATTGGCATGTTTGGATCAAAATCATTGGCACAAAGGTTTAAGCAGAAGCGATATCCTTACCTGTTTTATAGTGTGGAGGATATAGGTCATGAAGTAGCTGAATATCCTATGCAGGAATTTCTTCCCGAGATTGAGAAGTTCATCATAGATTTTGTTTTCGATAGGAAACAACTTATGATTGACATCAATTATAAGGATTTATTAAAAAAATCCGAACAGTCGGTCACTCCCGGTAGTTATTACAACTGATATGCAGAAATTTTTAGAAAAATATCTACTCCCTATCGCAATGATTTTAGGGATAGCATTTCACAAACAACTTTCCATTTTTTCATTTCTCTTACCCTACCTTCTTGCTATTATGTTGTTTATTTCTTATTGCAGGATAGGCATTAAGGATATCGTTCTAACCAAGTTTCATTATATCTTACTTGCTATTCAATACTTTGGTAGCATACTGGTTTATGTCATATTACGTCCTATAAATGAGATTCTGGCACAAGCATCAATGATATGTGTGTTGACCTCAACCGCCACATCGGCACCTGTTGTGGCTGGCTTGCTTGGCGGAAGCATCTCAGTTACAGCTGCATACTCTATAATAAGCAACTTGTCGGTGGCACTTATTACGCCTGTGTTTCTTTCAGTTGCAGGGCATACTAATACAGAAATATCAATTATTTCATCTTTCTTATACATCTTCCTAAGTGTTATACCAATACTTATTGTTCCCTTTATAGTTGCACTTCTTCTACAAAAAGCAGCACCTAAAACCCATAAAAAAGTTCAAGATGCACAAATAGTGTCATTTTATATCTGGGCTGCTGCATTAACTATTGTGATAGGCAACGTGATTCAATATGTGAGTCAGCAAAGTGATGGCAACTACACCTTGGAGGTAATTATAGCAGCTACATCGCTAATTATATGCCTGTTACAATTTTATTTCGGCAGGAAGATTGGAGCCAAATTTGGACGTACAGTTGCCGGTGGACAGGGATTAGGACAAAAGAACACTGTGCTGGCAATCTGGCTCACTCAAACTTATCTGAATCCTTTGGCTACATTAGGACCAGGCACTTATGTTTTATGGCAAAACATTGTTAACTCATGGCAAATTTGGAGACATGCCAAACAGAAACATACAAATTAAATATTTTTACCAAAAAAAATATATCTTTGTCTTCAAATCCAATCTAAAAAAATATTTCTTATGAAAAAGACTTTGATTTTAAGCATACTAGTTAGTATTCTACTGCCAATTAATTTAAGTGCTCAGCAAGAAGAAAATGGTGGGGAATTCTCGATTGATATAAACCTTCGTCCGCGTTTTGAATATCGCAATGGCTACAATTACTCTCGATTAGAAGGTGATAACGCTTCTGCTTTTATATCAAACAGAGCAAGAATTGGTTTAAACTTTGATAACGGATTTTTCTCGGCAAGAGTGGCTGCACAGGATATATCATTGTGGGGACAAAAAAGACAAAATGACAACGATGGCAGCCGATTTACAATGAATGAAGCCTGGGGACAGCTAAGCTATAATAATTTTTTTACAAGAATAGGAAGGCAGTCACTAAACTATGATGACGGACGTATTCTTTCCGTCTCAAACTGGACTCCTACCGGTATCTGGCATGATGCTTTGAAATTGGGTTATGAAGATAATCTTAACACACTCCACTTGATTTTGGCATATAATCAGTCGCGAGAGTTAACAAACGCAGGTACATTTTATGAAGCAACTGGTCAGCCTTACCAAAATATGCAAACATTATGGTATCAATTTCACAATAATAGTGGCTTTACAGCATCAGCTCTTTTTATAAATCTTGGTTTTGAAACAGGTAATGCTAATGCTCAGCCACAGATTTCCGATAAGGTGTATATGCAAACAATGGGAACCAATATTGGATTTAGCAACAGTCGCTATAATATAATGGGTACTCTCTATTATCAGACAGGCACAAATGCCAACAATCAGGGGGTAGACGCATATATGCTTGCTTTGCGTGGAGGATATAATGTTAGTCCTATATTTTCGCTCTACGGTGGAACAGAATTTCATCCTGGTCAAGATCCTGAATCTGACAAAAAAACCTATATGGACCTTCTATATCGCTCAAATCACACATTTATGGGAGCTATGGACTACTTCAGAGGTAGTGATCCCTACGGTGTTTTTCATAAATATCTCGGCATCAAATGGAATACAGGTAAAAAACTTGCATTAGATCTAAGTTACCACCATTTTAATTCACACAAAGATATTAATGTCGATGGTTCCATAATGAAGAATCTTGGTTCAGAGATAGACTTCAAATTTAATTATCCTATTCGCAGATACATCATGCTTGAAGGTGGATATTCATTTATGCTGGCAACAGATGCAATGCCTATTGCAAAAGGACGTTTTGGTAATCCTAACTCATGGCAGGACTGGGCTTACGTCAGCCTTACAATAAATCCAACTATCTTCAGGGGTAGTTTCTAATATTAAGCTTACTTTATTTGGATATCGCTTATGATTTGTCCATATACCGTTCATATCATCTCTATAATTATAGAGGGATGATAGAGGGATGACACAAGGATGATAGAGGGATGATATAAGCCGGTAATAAGCCGATACCGAGCCATGTACCTGTTTGTCATTGATCTGACACATTTATAAACTATGGTCTCCATCAAGTCACAGCCTTGACGTAAATATTAATCCTCTGTTTTTAATAAAACTATTTACTTCTCTTGCGAGATAGTAATCCAAGAATTAAAATCGCTACAAATCCAATTGTGATATATAGGAATACAGAGGAAGAACTATCCGTTTGACCATAAGAATGCATTCCACTAAGAAAGTAATTTACACCAAGGTATGTCATCAATACAGAGGAAAATCCCAAAACTGAGGTAAAGTTAAGTAGCCAGTCGTTATTCCATTTTTTCACCAAATGCAGATGGGTAACTATTGAGTAAACCACTATTGTAATAAGAGCCCAAGTTTCTTTCGGATCCCACCCCCAGTACCTTCCCCACGACTCGTTAGCCCATACAGCACCAAGGAAAGTGCCAATGGTCATTAGTGTCAATCCTGTTAAAAGCGACATACTGTTTATTACACTAAGCTCCCTTATTTTCACCGCTATTATTGGTTTGCCACTGCCAAAAGACATTATTGATAGATTGGCTAATCCCAGCAAGAAGCTGATACCGAAAAAGCCGTAGGCGGCGACAATCACAGCAACATGAAACATCAACCAAGGCGAATTAAGAACAGGTACGAGTGTATTTATTTGAGGGTCCATCCAGTTAAGCCCCGAAACAAAAAGTATCACACCACCAAAGAGAGTTGCAAGTGCCAATATGAGTGTGTTTTTTCTTCCAAAGATAAAACCAGCCAAGAGTGTTGCCCATGCCACATAAACCATAGTTTCATATGAATTGCTCCATGGTGCGTAGCCTGAAATATACCACCTTAATCCCATGCCAAAAGTGTGATATATAAATATCAACACTATTGCGATGGTTATAATGACACTTGCCAGGTGAATTAACTTCCTTTTATTTATTATCTGCATAAATGCACCAATAAGCAACAAGCCACCTAAAATAAAATACCCAAGCTTAGAGCTGTTGAATATGTTTAGTTGGTTATAATACAATTCAGCTTTAATTTTTTCAGGCTTTATGAGCGATGCCACATCATTTTTCAGCTGGTAATCACTTATTAAGTTGACTATTTCATCAGATTTGCTCCAGTCGCCCGTTTGCAATGACAATCGCACTTCCGACAAATAGTTGAAAAAAGACTCTGTAATAAAAGTTGAATCCTGCACTTCGAATACAGATAAATCATCTCCCAAATTATACCATGTATGCGAAGGATCCTCTGCATGAGGAAATATGCCGGGTATGATATAAGTAAAAATCTGATAAATAATATTCACCCGTTCATCAAGCTTAATCAAGTCATTATCACGGGTAGTCCGCTTGTCGGACGTCTGAAGATAAATATCCTGCAGCTGATTTAATAATTTATAATTCCCCCTTTCATCAAAAAACTGATTATAAGAAGCATATGAGTTATTCTCCGATAAAGCAATAAAGCTCACATCCATCCATAGTTGTGGCATTGCGAGGAGGCTTAAGAAAAATTGATCCGAATTCATATTATATATGGTCGTCTCCTTATATACCTTACGCAAGATCTCAGATGAGAAAGTATTCATCGGCATTATCCTTCCTCGAAATTGCACAGGCAGTGTGCCAAATTTTTCTGCATGCTTTTCAGGTATTTCATATTGCTTAACGACATCTGCTACAGACAACTTGCTTGATTCACCTACGTAGTTTAAGGTTGTTGTATTGTCTATAAGCTGCTCTTCATTATCTGAAGTATTCTGACTAAAACCAAACAGAGGAATTAGCATAATAACAACTGTTAGCAATATCTTTTTTTCTTTCTCTCTTATCTCTTTTAACTGTTTACTTAGTTTACGAAATCTGGAGCCTGGCATTAAAAACATTACGACAAAGCCTGTCAACAATAAGAAATAACCTATATAGGTGATGGTTCGCCCTGCCACATCTTTGTTTACCGAAAGCACTGTGCCCAGTTCATCCTGATCATATGAAGCCTGAAAGAATCGATATCCCTTAAGATCGAGCACATTATTCATAAAAACAGACACTTCCCTTACCTCATCGTCCACATAAACTAAAAGATCACTCTCATAAGAAGATGGACTGTTAGAGCCCGGATAGCGGTTTAACCTGAACTCTGTAAGCTCAAGAACAAATGGCAGTGTTTCAATTTCTACACCTTTGGATGTATTCATAACCATATGGTTAGACTGCTCTCCTTCACGAATATGCACCTGTCCCTCTTTGCTAAAAAGGAAAGTTGTGAGGGCACCTCCAAGAATCACTATAAGAGCCCCATGTATAATGATTAGTGCCCATCTTCTATTTTTTATATAATTACTTTTGAAGAGTATCAATAAGAAATTAATTACAAGCAACAACTGCAAAAGAATAAATAACGGAGAATAATAAATAAGCATCTTAGCTGCCTGTGTACCCATCTGCTTCTCAACAAGAGTTGCTAGTGCCAGTATAATTGCATAGAGAAGCATCAAGAAAATTGACCCTTTATATGAAGACAAAAAGTTTAGAATACGTTCCATATAGTGATTTATAATGGATGTAAAAATACATAAATTGACAACCATATAAAAAAGTGGGTGAAAGAAATATTCCCTTCACCCACTCTTTAATATACGGGATATATATTATACTATAGCCTCATCCCACTGCTTTCGCATCAATTCTAATGCTGCTGGAACTACAATTTCACGTTCACCTTGAATTCCACATTCGAAGCTGACATATTTATCGTAGCCAATCATCTTTAATCCTTTGAAGCCATCTATATAATTGTCAGCAGCTCCATCTTCACCGGGAACACTGCGTCGCTCGCGACTGGCTATATGCACGTGTTGAAGATATTCACCGGCAGATATAAACGCACCCATATCGGAAGTCTCCTCCCAAGTCATGTGCCATAGGTCACCCAAACATTTTACACCGGGATTATTAATATCGCGACATATAGAAGCTGCGTCTGCAACCTGACGAAGATAGAAAGTCTCCCTGCGGTTTAAAGGCTCCAAAATTACAGTAGTCCCATATTTCTGAGCCAGAGTTCCCATTTCATCAAACTGCTCACAAAGGAAATCACGAGTTTCCTGAGTATGAGGCATTACAGGGACCTGATTATTGAAAGCAGGCACTATAATAACACCTACTGACTCGAACTCGCCAGCCGCAATTATGAGCTCTGCCATTGTATCACGACACAGCTTACGTATTTCAGGATCCGTTGATATGATAAAACCATCAAAGCCGGCACACACAGCGCTCACTTTAATATTCCGTCCAACAAGAGCATCTCTAAACTCCTCCTTTCTTTCAAGAAGAGGTTTGCCATGAGGTTCAAATCCCACAACATTATGCTCCTCCATGAAGTCAAATTTTTCTCTAAGATTTGCTCCAGGAGCAGTACTTTCCTGAAAAGAGATATTTAGTTTAGCATTTCTTATAGCATTATCTGCCTTTGGCTCTCCTGACGCAAATGAATTGCATCCTCCAACCGCCAATACTGCAGAACCTGCTAAAGTAGTTTTTATAAACCTCCTTCTATCAAGTGTCATAAGCATCTATTATTGCCCACTTCCGGGAACCCGAACTGTGAATCCTGACATATTCATTCTACCAATATTCAAATCTGCCGGAGTATAATCCAGTGGCGATGCGGACATTTCATCCCACGTAACCACCTGACCCGTGTAGGCTGATTCGCGTCCCATCAGAGCTGTAAGATTAGATAAAGCCGTTTCAGATGCCTGCTCAATTGGTTTATTACCTCTGATACAATTAATCAAGTTAACATGCTCAAGAGTGTATGGATCTGTCTGCTGATAATTAGCCTTTTCAGCCTCTTCATCATATCTCCATACTACATTGCCTGCAAGATCTTTTATCACATGCTCACCATCACTCGACCAAGAGCCTCTCGTTCCTTGTATGAATTCACTCACATTGTTGGCACAACCATCAATCTGTCGACACATGCTATGAAAATGAATACCATTCTCCATAGTAAAATCGACACTAAAATTGTCGTACTGATCACCCGTTACACGTCGTTGACGCGAACCAAAGCCCACAGCACTAACCGGTCTTAAACCTGTAAACCATGTGAAAACATCAATATTATGAACATGCTGCTCAACAATATGATCGCCAGACAACCATTTCCAGTTGACCCAGTCACGCACCATAAATTCAAAATCACTCCATTGAGGCTGACGCTCACGATACCACAACATACTTTGGTTCCAGTAAACTGCACCTCCTGTGATTTCACCTATTGCACCGTTCATAATCTGTTTATATGACTCCACATAGCTGCGTTGGTGATGCCTTTGCGTACCGGTTACAATTCTAAGATTCTTAGCTTGTGCCTGTCGTGCTGCCGCTATAATTGTGCGATAGCCTGTAGCATCAACACATATTGGTTTTTCAAGGAAACAATGCTTGTCTTTCTCTACAGCATATTTAAAATGTTCCGCGCGAAAAAATGGAGGTGTTGCATCGATAAGTACATCAATATCACTATCAATCACCTGCTTATATGCATCAAGACCAACAAAACGTTTGTCAGCAGCAATATCGATACCTTTCTCTGTCATAAGTCTCTCAGCAAGAGCATCTACTCTATCTTGGAATACATCCCCAATAGCTACAATAGTAACTCCGTTTGCTGCATCAAGAAAGTTAAATGCAGCACCTGAGCCACGACCGCCACAGCCTACTACCCCGGCTTTAAGCTCTCTTCCGTCTGTTGCTAAATCTGGTAATTCGGGAATATAATAACTACCCGGTTCTCTTAATGGAACAGCCGCTCCACTCCTTCTCTCGCCTCCTCCACTACAGGATGTTAGTAAGCCTGCTGATCCTGTGCCAATAACACCCACTGCTCCTGCCACAGCAGATGTTTTGAGGAATGATCTTCTGGTTAAATTGTTCTTGTCTTTCATTTTGATTTATATTATATTAAACGACTAAATTAGTAATTTTCAATTGGTTTCCAAAAATTAGGTTCGCAAATCTGAGATTAAAACTATTAGAAACATTCACGATTTTAGGCAATCTTTCAAAGATCAGGTTCACACACTACCCTAAATCCAATACCCTTTATATCAGAATACCACCAAATACTTTTAGGCTGTTGTGGATCTGTTTTTAACCATTCCACATGCTGAGTGTAGCTGCGACTTGCACTTCTTACTTCAGCAGCATCTGAAAGATAGTTTCCACCACGCACAACGTGCTCATCACCTTCTGTAACTATTGGATCGCGTGTTATGCCGGTGCGATTTTTATATGCATCAGGATTATATTTGTCAGCAGTATACTCCATAACATTTCCTAACATATTCTTTAGTCCCAAAGGATTAGGAAGCACTTCTGATGGCGACTGAGTACGTCTGTCGCTATTTTTACTATATATAACGTAGTCGCTTATGATTTCTGTTTTAGGCTTGAAAAATCTCTTCATAAAGCCTTGCTCAGAATAATCCTTTGGAGAGCCAGAAAAGAAATAGGCGGTCTCAGTACCTCCTCTTGCTGCATACTCCCACTCAGCCTCTGTTGGCAATCTATATTTTTTACCTGTTTTCTCACTTAACCACTGACAGAAAGTTTCTGCTCCATAATGGGTCATCGTTATTGCAGGTCTGTCACCCTGCCCCCAACCCTGATCAGGATAACCCCATGGAGGTGTTGGACCAGAGATTGCATCTACATCAGTTGCATTTAAATTGTTAAAGTAAATAGCCTCCGGGGGTGTGCGTCCTTCACTCATTGTCTCAGCATAAAAAACCCAATACATATCCCAAGTTGTTTCAACTTCAGCCATAAAAAAGGGACTTATTTGAACCTCATGCTGTGGTGATTCGTTTTCATTTCTATATGATTCACTGTTCGGACTACCCATCAAAAAGGTACCTCCCTCAACAGCAATCATATTAAACGATACAGGCGTTTTTGGTATTTTTTCAGTGTAATTATTAAACGCCGTTACCTCGGTAGCCTCTTGAAAAAAGCTGCTACTATCAACAACCACAGATGCTGTTGGGACACCCACCATCTGTCCACCTACATAATCAGGATTGTAATGCCCTGCATCCAGATGACAGCTTATACATTGAAGATCTAGCTGCTCTGCATTTCTCTCGTAATAAAGATGTGAGGTAATGCCATCATCAACTATCCCTCGTGGGAAAAGATTTTGATGACATTTTAAACATGACGCATTAGGTATATAATTCACGGCGTATTCCAACTCAGATTTTCTGTCCCAATCAAAATCAGCACTATCTTTTGTTATGTAACCCCAAAGATCTCTTGACGCTAGAACAACTTTTGATGAATAGTGTGCCCATGTGTTATCAGTTGGCGGTAGGTGGCAATCAATACAATTTACCATAACACCGCTGTTGTTGTTTACATGTACCGATAACATCCAACTATCTTCGGCATGAGAATGAACATGACATATCATGCAAGACTCATTAGTTGAAAAATAGACCGATGTTTGATAAAGAGCAGCAACAAATACAACTCCAATTATTATTCCTATGGTTAGGATAAAACTTTTTCTCTGATGAAACTTCTTTTTGGGTTTGTATCTCCGCTTTGAAATTTTCGACATTGTGGATTATGATATGAAAAATATGATTAAAATCTTTTATTTAAGAGAAAGTAAAAATTTATAAAAGTATAAAAGCATAAAAATACAAAAAAAATAATAACCAAAGGAAATAATTATAAAATATAATTTTACATTTTATAATTCCAATCTCGTTGAATATATTTATTTCTCCTGATATTCTCTATTTTTTCTATATCTTCTTCTTGAAATTCTTTCGGTTCCTCAATATCAAAATAGGTTAATAGTTTTTTTACAATCATTTCAAAAAAATGATTTATATCTGGTGCATATTCATTTTTATGTAATAGAAAAGATTTAATATTTATCACCGGACTACGAACAGATGCTGTTGCTCTTTTTATAGTATTTAATTGCTTTGAAGACAATGCTTTTTGAAGCATCTCTAAGTCTGAATCATACAAAAGAGTGCCATGATGTAGTTCCCTACCTCGTGAAATATGTGATGCGGTTCCTGAAACTTTGTACCCATCAAGCCAAAGATCTTTTCGCTTTCCTATCTCCACAGGAACATTAAAAGAATGAAGGGTTTTAACAATTGGTATAAGAAAACGAGCGCTTAAAGGCTCTTCGGTATTATATTGTATAAAGGAATAATTTATGTTTCCACTATCATGATAAACAGCTCCACCACCAGATAAACGACGAATTACAGAAATTTCTTTATCTATACAGAAATCTATATCTACCTCATTTTGAACTGCTTGATTAGAACCAATAATAACACTTGGATCATTAACATATAAGAATAGAAAATCGCCACTCTTCTGGCTAAAGAGATATTCTTCAGCGGACAAATTAAAAGAAGGTACTGTTGAAGAGGAAATTATAATGTTCATGGATACTGACTACTACCTTTTTAGCAACTCTCTTGCTTTTTCAATAACTGTATCTCTATTTCTTTCCTTGTCGCTTTGTGACATACTTACAAAAATATCTGGCTCTATACCAAATTCAATATGTTCTTTTTCAGCATTAAATAGAGGTGATGCAGAAAAACGAACAGACCACCCATTGGGCAATTCTGATGAAAAAGGTATGCCACTACCTCCTCCCGTTTTATCACCTATTATTGTTGTTTGTGGTGCATATTTCATGATGCTCACAAACTCATTTGTAGCACTGTAACATCCTCTGTTTGTTAATACAACTACTGGCTTTTGATATCTTATACGATTTGAGGTCTCAATATATTTAGGATATAGTTCAGAAAAATCATTATGACCCGGACCAATTTTATGAGAAATATATCCTATATGTGTACGCTCATTAAAAAAACGACTAGCAATTTTATCTACATTTGATAGGCTTCCACCTCCATTATTCCTTATATCAATTATCAAGCCACTACATAGTGACATATTCATTAAAATTTGATCTAGGCTTGAGTCACTCACGTTATTTGAAAAACTACCATAATATATATACCCTACATTATCTTCAAAAATCTTATACGACATACCCGAGACCATACTATAATCAGTTGTATTTCCCAGATATGATTTAATAATTTCAGAATCAAAGTTTGAGGGGTAGCTTTCCTGCCATTCCCAATAACGTGAAATATCATGTGTAGCACTTAAGTTTACATGCCCATCTTTAAGTTCAGCAAGCATTTGCCCCATAATCTTAAAGAGTCCTTCACTGCTAATATCGTTTGTTACGCGTGAGCTGTACTCTTCATAGATTTTATTCCAATCAATATCTTTATACTCAAAAAAACAGTAGTTCCTGTCGATAATATTCCAAAGGGCATCAAAATTTCCCTTTGGATCATTATCAAACTGGTTACTCATATCCATACAACCATATAAGATAAATAGCTGTGAGAAAATAAGTAACAAATACCTTTTTTTAAATATCAACCACACGGTATCTTTTTTATTCTACGCTCATGTCTGCCACCTTCAAAAGGAGTAGAAAAGAACACCTTAATAATTTCAACAAACTCATCATTGGTAAGTAACCTCCCGGGTAGAGATAAGACATTTGCATCATTGTGAGCTCTGGCATAATATGTAACCTCTGTATTCCAGCATAGAGCAGCCCTAATACCTTGATGTTTATTCATAGTCATATTGATGCCGTTTCCTGTTCCACAGATTGCAATTCCAAAACTACACTCGTCATTCTCAACAGCTGAAGCCATTGGATGCGCATAATCAGGATAATCACTGCTCTCATCAGAATATGCTCCGAAATCTTTATATTTTAGCCCCATATCCTCAAGAACTTTTAAAACAAAGCACTTCGTTTTATACCCTGCATGGTCTGAGGCCAAGCCAATAGGTTGGTCTAAATTATCCAAAATTAACATAAACTATATTTTTTCAAAGTTGAGTTATAAAGCTTGTAAAAGATCTCTTACCTGTTCATAAACATTTTGCCCTGTGTATCCAAGTTTTTCATCTAACACAGTATATGGTGCAGAATAGCCAAAAGAATTCATTCCCCACACTTTTCCATCATCACCTACCAGTCCTTCCAAAGTAACTGATAGGCCTGCGGTCAGACCAAACTTCTTTTTTCCTTTAGGCAGTATTGAGTTCTGATATTCTTTAGATTGTGACCTAAACAATCCTTCGGAAGGTACGGAGACAATTCTGACTTTTACACCATCTTCTCTTAACAGCTTAGCACCTTCAACCAATGTGGATACTTCTGAGCCTGAGGCTAACAAAATTACATCATAATCATTGTCTTCATCAACAATATAAGCACCTTTCTCTGCTTTCAAAGCTTCAACAAATCTTGATTCTGCAGCAGGCAGATCTTTTATATTTTGCCTGGAAAGAATTAAACCGGTTGGAGAGTTTTCATTTTCTAAAGCAATTTTCCATGCAACGGTAGCTTCATATACATCCGCAGGTCGTAGTACAAGCATTGAGTTTTTTCCACTATGATTTTGAAGTTTCTCAAGAAGTCGAATCTGAGCTTCTTGTTCTACAGGCTGATGAGTGGGTCCATCCTCACCTACACGAAATGCATCATGTGTCCATATAAATATTACAGGTGTTTCCATTAAAGCAGCAACACGTATTGAAGGTTTCATATAGTCTGAGAATGCGAAAAATGTTCCACATGCGGGAATTACTCCGCCATGAAGACTCATACCTATACTAAGACAAGACATAGTGAATTCTGAAACTCCAGCCTGTAAGAAGGCACCTGTAAAATCGCCTTTTTTAAATGCTTTTGTCTTTTTAAGAAATCCGTCTGTTTTATCTGAGTTGGAAAGATCTGCCGATGAAACTATCATATTTTCAACAGTTTCAGCAAGTTTACTTAAAACTGTAGCTGAACCTGCTCTGGTAGCAGAGTTTGGCGTTTGCTCTATAGCTTGCCAATCAATCTTAGGTAATTCTCTAGAAAACCATTTTTGTTTCTTTTCCACTAATTCGGGGTTTGCATCTGCCCACTTCTTATATTTATTTTTTTTAGCAGAAACTATTTCTTTAAGCTCTTCTCTTCTTTTGTCATACAACTCCTGTGCTTCAGGAAATATCAGAAAAGGGTTATTAGGATCACCTCCCAAGTTTTTTATAGTTTCATTAAGATCAGCTCCGGCTGCACTTAATGGCTGCCCGTGGGTTGACACCTGGTGTTCAAAAGAGGAACGATCAGCAGCTAAAGCTCCCTTACCCATAATAGTTTTACCTATTATTAATGTAGGTTTTTCTTTCTCATCCTTTGCATCTTGAAGTGATTTGCGTATTTGATCTACATCATTGCCATCAATTGAAATAACCTTCCAGTTCCATGCTTCATATTTTTTTGCAACATCTTCGCTTGTTACAGCATCTGTTGTTGTTGACAGCTGTATTTCATTAGAATCATAAAACATTATAAGATTATCCAATCCTAAATGTCCTGCAATTCGTCCTACACCCTGAGAAATCTCTTCCTGAATAGTGCCGTCAGATACAAAACTGTATATTGTATGATCCATCACATCTCCAAGTCGTGCTTTAAGAAATTTAGCAGCAATGGCAGCTCCCGTAGCAAAGGCGTGTCCTTGCCCGAGTGGACCCGATGTGTTTTCAATTCCTCTTTCAATATCTAATTCGGGATGTCCTGGCGTTGGACTTCCCCATTGACGAAAACTCTTCAGCTCTTCAATTGAAAATTTGCCACTTAAACATAAAACAGAGTATAGCATGGCAGACATATGTCCTGGATCCAAAAAGAATCTGTCTCTTGATTCCCAAGTAGGATTTTCGGGATCATACTCTAAAAACTCAGAAAATAGTACATTTATAAAATCAGCACCGCCCATGGCACCTCCCGGATGTCCGGATTTTGCTTTTTCAACCATTGAAGCCGAAAGAATGCGGATGTTATCGGCCACCTTGTTCATAATTACATTATTCATAAAAATAGATCAAATATTGTTTTACATTTTTAGTGAGAAAGAATTAGACTGTTCACTTAATGTTGATTGATTACAAAGATAGTGTTTTTTTAAAACTACCGACCTTAAAAGATTGATATGTTTGTTTTGCTTTTTGATACACAACCTGTTCGGTTCGTAAGATAAAATGTTTAATTTTACACTATATACTGATTAATGACATCTGAAAACAACCAAGATAGACTAAATGAGTTTAAGTAATAATAAAATAAAATATATAAGATCACTTAAAGAGAAAAAGTTTCGGAATGAACATAATACCTTTGTTGCAGAAGGGACAAAACTTGTTTTGGAATTATTGAGGTCTTGTGAATGTCAATTTATAGCTGCACTACCTGAAGTAATTAATGCTCATCCTGATTTAAAAGCTAAAGAGATTGTTGAAGCTAGTCTTAATGAACTTAAAAAGGCTTCGTTTCTAAAAACTCCACCTTCAATTATTGCTGTTTTCTATCAGCCCATTTATGAATTGTCCAAAGCGGATCTCAAAAACAAACTAAGCCTTGTTCTTGATGGTGTTCAGGATCCGGGCAATGTTGGCACTATAATACGTATTGCAGACTGGTTTGGAATAGAGCATGTTATATGCTCTAGAGATTGTGCAGATGTTTATAATCCTAAAACTATTCAGGCAACTATGGGTTCAATAGCGCGTGTATCTGTTATTTATACTGATATAAAAGAACTATTAAATAGAAATATCGATATGCCTATATATGGTACTTTATTGAAAGGAAATAATATTTATACGGAAGAATTATCCAACAAAGGGTTTATAATAATGGGGAGCGAAGGGATGGGTATTAGCAATGAAGTTGCCAGCTTTATTAATAATAAACTATATATTCCCGAATTTAATGCTGGCAGCAGTTCACCAGACTCACTAAATGTAGCTGTTGCAACTGCAATTGTTTGTTCTGAATTCCGACGTAGAAACTTATAGCTATAGAGAAAAACATATCCCCTATAAAAAGATATTTTATCAAATATAAAATACTTAGTATCATTGCTGTCCCATTAAAATCTAAAAGAGTTCTTTGAAATATTTGAAATTTA
>CAZURM010000010.1:23515-40334 GCA_964622945.1 uncultured Proteiniphilum sp. | reverse complement strand
CCTGTGACCCCCTGATTATGAGTCAGGTGCTCTAACCAACTGAGCTATGGGACCGTTCGCCTTTAACAAAAGCGGGTGCAATATTACTACTTTTTCGTTAAAAATCCAAATATGAAGCGATTTTTATTTTCAAAAAACAGATTCAACTATTGGAATTTCTTAATAAATTTAAAAGATCTATATCCACTATATGAAAGTTTGATATTAACTATCAGTAGGTTCAATCCAATCTCCATGATCCTTTATTAGCTGAATCAGATGTTCGACAGCTTCCGCCTGAGGAATATTTTTCTCAACAAGCTGCTTTTTACGATATAGTGAAATCTTGCCATGTTCAGCACCAACATAACCATAATCGGCATCAGCCATCTCACCTACACCATTCACTATGCATCCCATCACACCAATCTTAAGATGTTTTAAATGGGAAAAGTGCTTTTGTATAAGAGCAACAGTTGTTTGAAGATCAAATAATGTCCTACCACAACCAGGGCAAGAGATAAACTCAGTTTTGCTGGTTCTTACTCGCGCAGCCTGTAATATTCCAAAAGAGTATGCATCAACATCCAATATATCAAGCGCCCCTTCGTTGCTCATCATTATTCCATTACCAAAGCCATCAAGCAATACTGTTCCGAAATCTACTCCACCCTTTATCTGTAAATCTTCAGCCTCATCTTCTTCGTAACTATTATGAAGTACAACAGGCACTCGGCAATCTTCGTTCAATAGAGTATGTAAAAATGCCCTCTGCTCGCCTACCCTGTTTTGATGATTGGTTGTAAGTATGACAACTACTTTAGGCACAACCTTTAAGAACGCAATAACCCTCTCAGACAATTCAGGAAAAGACAATCTAAGAAACCTCACTTCTGAATCACAATCTTTTATCTTATCTAATGAATCAACTGTAAAGAGTGGAAAATTATCTATTTTTTTCTCCCATTGCTCAAAATCAACTATCGACTTCATACCTTTTGGAAAATTGTCAGGTACTCTACTACCCACATAAATATAATCAGGTATGAAATGAGGATTGATTGACATATCGCTTATATTGCTCCTATCAGATATTACTACAGGCAAATACTCTCCACCGACATTCCACACAGAGTCAGTTTCACGTTTATCCATAGAGAAAGGAGAGAATCCAGGGAATTGTTCAGCCTCAATATATGCATGCCCTTCACACTTATTGACATAATCAACTAATTTCTGTGCAACCGGCACTTCAGCTTCGGGATCTTCACTAAGCGAGACTCTTATTGTATCGCCAATACCATCAATAAGCAATGCACCTATCCCAACAGCCGATTTCATACGCCCATCATCACCATTTCCAGCTTCTGTGACACCTAAATGAAGAGGGAAATGAATATTCTCCTTATCCATAGTTGCCACTAATAGTCGTACAGCTTTTGTCATAAGAAGAGTATTAGAAGCCTTCATGGAAATAACAATATCATTGAAATTTTCATCAATAGCTATTCTCAGAAACTCCATACATGACTCAACCATACCCTCAGGCGTATCACCATACCTTGTCATTATACGATCAGAGAGGGAACCATGATTCACACCAATACGAACGGCAGTACCGTGCTCCTTACAGATGTTTAGAAAAGGAACCACTTTAGATTTGATTTTTTCCAGCTCTCGTAAATACTCCTCGTTGGTATATTCTATCTCTGCAAAAGTTTTCTGTTTATCTACGAAATTACCCGGATTAATACGTACCTTTTCAGCTATTGTGGCCGCTACATGTGCCGCACGCGGATTAAAATGTATATCAGCCGAAAGTGGAGTAGTATAACCTTTATCTTTGAGTATCTGATGTATTTCGCGTAAATTATTAGCTTCACGTACACCTTGTGTAGTGAGTCTTATCAGGCTTGCTCCAGACGCTATAATTCTCTCACACTGAGCAACACTTGCCTCTGTATCAAGTGTATTGGTGTTGGTCATTGTTTGTATAACAACCGGATAATTTCCACCCATAAAAATATTCCCAACCTTTACATCTACAGTCGGGCGTCTTTTATAATTAAAAAAATTCATCTTATCTAAAATTATTTCATCAAAGGTAATATTTCTATCCAATATCCGTCAGGGTCGTTTATGAAATAAAGTCCCATATCTTTGTTTTCGTAGCATACACAACCCATATCTTTATGGAAAGCTCTAATTTCATCATAATCACCTTCAACTCTTACACAAAGGTGCTGTTCATTATCACCCAAATTATAAGACCTGTCCCAATCACGCAACCATGTTAACTCTAAGGTAAAATCAGTTACGTTATCTCCCATATATACCAATATGAATGACCCATCTGACGCTTCTTTTCTACGAACCTCATTAAACCCTAACGCTTCTTCATAAAATTTGATACTCTTACTAAGATCAAATACATTAATATTATAATGGTCGAATCTTGCTTTAATTTTCATTTTTTACTCTTTTATTTTTTAAATTGGTCCACTAATTCAATTGTAGACTAATAATTTGTATTTTGAGATAATCAATTATAAAATCATTATTACAAACTGTAAGATTGTCCAGGATGTGTGATATGCAAGTAAGTAGCATTGTACTTTGTCGCTATTTCTTCGAACCTATTCACAATGTCATAATTATCACCAAAATGCATAGGTAGAAAATAGTCAGTCTTTATTCTTGAAATAAATTGTTCAGCTCCCCGCATAAATTCATTGCCCAAACGAGGATCAACGGGAAACATAACAATATACATATTTTCAGACATTTCCGAGAGCAGTTCAAGCTCACACAAAAAGTTATTTTCATAAGATAGTGCCTCTTCTGCTGTGACCTCCTCATTCCAATGCCAATTATTTAAATCACCTGCATGGAAATAAAGTTTTTCATCATATTCAATGAGAAAGGAGCCTCCTAAGTCAGTAGATCCATAAGCTTTTACCTGTATTCTATGATCTTTGAAAGACTCTTCTTTTTTTAGGAAATAAGCGTCTTCAGCAAGTACTTTTCCACTTTCTAAGAGTTCATCTGAAAATATATATCTAATGTTTTTCTTCTTCTCCTTCCAAGATAAAATTTCAGGATTAAAATGATCTGAATGTGAATGAGTACAAAACACATACAAATCCTCTTCTTTCTGAAGCAAATAATCAGATATCCAATTTGTGCCATCACTTCTTGGAACATCTTTATAATAATCGAATAGTAGAGAGAGCCCTTCAAATTCAATTAAATAGCAACTATGATAAATATAAGTAACTGTCATAATAATATGAATGTATAATGTTAAACAATAATCGAGCTAAAAGTTCAAATGGTTTCACATAAAAAATGATAAAACCTTAAAAACAACGTTCCAATAATTTCATGTAAATTCTGAAAACTCTTTTAATTCTGAGCTCCTTATTAATATTGTGGACAATTACCACATTTACAGTATTCTTGATTAACTAATTTGATATTTTTGTTTTCTTTGCATAATAGTGTGTATTTCACAAAAAACTCAAAAGATCATGAAAAAATATTTAGCAGAAATGATTGGTACCATGGTACTAGTTTTAATGGGTTGTGGTGCTGCTGTATTTGCAGGTGCTGAGCAGCCCTTTTTTACTGTAGGAACTTTAGGTGTTGCCTTTGCATTTGGTTTGTCTGTGGTAGTTATGGCGTACTCTATTGGAAGTATTTCCGGTTGTCATATAAATCCGGCAATAACTCTTGGGGTGTACCTTTCGGGCAGAATGAACAGAAAAGATGCCATAATGTATATGTTATTCCAAGTTTTAGGAGCAGTTTTAGGATCATTTATTCTTTGGTTCCTTGCTAAAGATTCTGGTTCAACAACAACTCTCACAGGTGCAAATGGTTTTAAGGAAGGAATGATGGCAGAAGCTTTCGTTGCCGAGACTGTATTCACATTTATTTTTGTGATGGTAGTTCTTGGCGTTACAGCAAAGAACGGTCACAATAAATTTGCCGGACTTGCCATAGGCTTGGCTTTAGTACTCGTTCACATTGTTTGCATTCCAATTACAGGAACATCAGTAAATCCTGCTCGCAGTATTGGTCCTGCAATTTTTGAAGGCGGAGCGGCATTGTCGCAATTATGGTTGTTTATTATAGCACCACTTCTTGGAGCATCTATTTCAGCCTTAGTATGGAAGGGTATTACAGTTGAATAAATAAAACTATAAACCTTAAAATTTAAAATAAAGCAGAGTTTTGGCTCTGCTTTTTTATTAATTAAAGAACTTAATTGCCTTTAATGTGTTTATCTATTGCACATTTTTTATACATTTGTGCACTTGTTGATAAAATAACTGTCATTGATATCCCACAGTGTTATTTTTCAGTATTTATAAAAATTGAAATAATTATGAGTTACAATTTACTAAAAGGCAAAAGAGGAATTATTTTTGGTGCTTTAAACGATATGTCTATTGCATGGAGAGTGGCAGAGAGAGCTGTTGAAGAAGGTGCCTTAATCACTTTGTCGAATACTCCTGTTGCAGTACGAATGGGAGAAACATCGCAACTGGGCGAGAAGCTCAATGCCGAGATATTACCAGCTGATGCAACAAATATTGAGGATCTCGAGATGGTTTTTACAAAATCTATGGAGATTTTAGGAGGAAAAATAGATTTCGTTCTCCACTCTATTGGTATGTCTCCTAATGTACGCAAGAAAAGAACATATGATGACTTAGATTATGATATGTTGATGAAAACACTTGACATCTCAGCTGTGTCTTTTCACAAAATGCTTCAAGCTGCACGTAAATTAGACGCAATAGAGAGAGGAGGATCAATTCTTGCATTAACCTATGTAGCTGCACAGCGTGTTTTTTATGGATATAATGATATGGCAGATGCAAAAGCACTGCTTGAATCCATCACCCGCAGCTTTGGATATATTTATGGTCGCGATAAAGGAGTAAGGGTAAATACTATTTCACAGTCTCCCACTATGACGACAGCCGGTAGCGGAGTTAAAGGTATGACTGACCTGATGGATTTTTCTGAGCGCATGTCTCCAATTGGAAACGCCGATGCAGATGATGCTGCCGATTATTGTATTGTAATGTTTTCTGACTTAACCCGCAAGGTTACTATGCAAAACCTATATAATGATGGAGGATTTTCTAGTATGGGTATGAGTATACGTGCAATGAAGCAGTACAGTAATGGTTTAGAAACAGATTTAAATTCTGAGACAAGCTAGAATAGGGATTGAAAAAGAATAATAGATTAAATAAACAGTTTCAATCAATCGGTTGAAGCTGTTTTTTTTATATATTTGTAATAATGCTTATAAAGTTATATAATGAAAACCCAAATCCACGTGAGCTAGAAAAAATTGTATCTACTCTACGTGATGGTGGCACGGTCATTTATCCAACTGATACATTATATGCTATTGGTTGCGATGCTTTAAATGTTCGTGCTGTAGAGAAAATTTGCGAACTTAAGGGTATAAATCCTGATAAAAGCAATTTATCCATAATATGTAATGATTTAAGTAATATGAGTGAGTATGTAAAAGTAGATACTCCAACATTCAAATTAATGAAAAGGAATCTACCGGGTCCATTCACATTTATTTTAACCACAACGTCATCTCTACCGAAAATATTTAAGAAAAGAAAAACAGTTGGTATTCGTGTACCTGACAATAATATTATTCGTGAAATTGTTTCCCAGCTTGGTAATCCTGTGCTAAGTACATCTATGAAGAACGACAATAATGAAGAGGTTGAATATATTACTAACCCTGAGTTGATTCATGAGAAATGGCAAGACTTTGCCGATATTGTTATTGACGGTGGTATTGGAGGTATTGAGCCTTCCACGGTTGTAGATTGCACTTCAGGAGAGCCTATTATCATTCGTCAAGGAAAAGAAGAGTTAAAATTATGATATTACCATCCTCTAATTAAATTATTTGATACTTTCGTAGTCTAATTTATCGAGTTACACTTGTATTTTAAATACTTTACTAAGATTTTTTCTTTCCAAAAAATATTAAATGAAAAAGATATATTTTATACTCCTCGTTTTCTCTTCACTACTATTGATAAATACATCTTGCAAAGATGATGAAAGAGTTATTGATAAAGGAGAGTTAAAATCAGCAACTTATGATGCTACCACAAAAACTTTTAAACTGATATATAGCAGTGGATTCGACCAGTCGGTAAATGCAATAATCAACAACTCGATTAATCCCCCAACTGCTTCAGCCACTTTGGAGGATGGCTCAGAGCTTATAGTTAATAATGCAAATAATTCGGGTGAAGCAACTATTACAACTCCTGCGGAATTGTCTGCAAATAAATATGTAAACAACTGGGTATATGACCAGATGTCAATCTATTACTTATGGAACAACAAGCTTCCAAGAACACCTAACTACTCTTTATATCCAGAAGATTTTTTTGAAACAATTCTTTACAAATACGATAAAGATACAAATATTGGAGGAGATAGATATTCGTGGATTCAAGAAGATTATACTGAACTATTGAAAAACCTCAGCGGCGTAACCTCAGATGAGATTGGTTTTGAATATATTTTAGTTGGTACGGACAATACTTTCTCTCAATATTACGCTTTGGTTCTTTACACTATGCATGGTACAGATGCTGAAGCAAAGGGAGTTGATAGAGGAAGATTTATTACAAAAATTAATGGACAGAACATTACAGCCAACAATTACAAAAGCTTGTTTAGTGGTACAGGTGTGAAAAATCTAAGTATGGCTGATTTAGTTTATAGCAGCGCTACAGAATCTTATGTGCTTCAAAAATCAGAAGACTTATCCATACAAATGCATAGCAATTATGCTGAGAACCCAGTTTATCTGGACAGCATATATTCAATTGGAGATAAGAAAATAGGTTATCTGGTTTATAACTTTTTCTCTCGTGACAGAGGTGATAACAGCTATGATTACGACAAAGATTTAATTAATAAGTTTAATAATTTTAAATCTGAAGGCATTAATGAAATGGTTCTTGACCTACGTTATAATAGTGGTGGAGCTGTATCTTCAGCAATTATTCTATCCAGTGCATTAGTTAAAAATCGATCCACTGAAAACATACTCACTACATCAGAGTATAACTATTTATTACACAACTATATACTTAAAGAGTATGGATCTAGTTTTATTGAAGATTATTTTGTTGACAAAATTATGGGTACGTCTATTTCGGTACCGGAGCTGGATTTACCACGCCTTTATATATTAACTACGGGATGGACTGCTTCTGCCAGTGAATTTATAATAAACGGACTAAAACCTTATATGGATGTATTCCTTATTGGAAAAACAACATACGGCAAAAATGTTGGTTCAATTACAATATATGAAAAAGATGACCCTAAAAATAAATGGGGAATGCAGCCAATTGTTGTGAAATTCGCTAATAGTGTAGGCTATTCAGATTTTATGGAAGGCTTCACTCCTGATTATCTAATTGATGAGATTAATATTAATCAGAAATATCTACATGACTTAGGTGACATCAATGAGCCTATGCTTGGAAAAGCATTGTCACATATCACAGGTAATACAAACCTAACACGTTCAGCAGGTTCTATCTCCACTCCTTTCAAGTCTTCACGGATAAATGAAAAAGCCTTTATTGAAAATCGCGAAAATACACATCGTTTTGAGATGTATGACGATATTCGTGATGAAGAAATAAGAAAAATTATGAACAAGTAATACTACCGGGTAATTCAGCTACGCCAAAGTTCGTTTCAATATAATCCTCAAACTTATCAGGGATAGTATCCATTATTGAGAAAAGCTCGTTCAATGTGTTTGCCCTAAGCATTCCAATTCGTGTAGGCTTAAAATCAGGTATTCCTTTAAATAAAGGAGTTGCTGCAAGATGCCTACGCATATGTAGAATACCACGCATTTCATCGAGCCTGTTTACACTCTCCACAACCTGCTGCTTTAACACATTAAGATACCAAGTAAAAGGCTTCTTGGGTAGATATTCTCCATTTGCCATGAAATATTTTATTTCTTCGAATATCCAAGGAGCACCAATAGTGCCTCTTCCAATCATGATAGCATCAACTCCGGTTTCATCGAACCGCTGTTTAGTGATTTCAGGAGAAGTTACGTCGCCATTACCAATTATTGGAATCTTCATCCTTGTGTTGTTCTTCACATCACGAATAAGCGACCAATCAGCATCACCCTTATACATCTGCGAACGAGTACGTCCATGTATGGTTAAAGCTACAATACCACAATCCTGAAGCTGCTCAGCCAACCGGACAATAATTTTTGAGTCTTCATCCCAGCCAAGTCTGGTTTTTACAGAAACCGGTTTATTTACAGCTCTTACTACTTTCTCAGTAATAGAAAGCATTGCCTCCGGTGTGCGCATCATACCTGAACCTGCACCTTTCCCTGCAATTTTTCTCGCAGGACAGCCAAAGTTGATATCAATAAGGTCGGGATTAGCTTCCTCACATATTTTGGCAGCTTCCACCATAGTATCCGGATCACTGCCATATATTTGAATACCAACAGGTCGCTCCTCTTCACTAAACAAAATCTTTCGTTTAGTTTTTTTTATCTCCCTGATAAGAGCATCACTTGAAATAAATTCAGTATATACCATATCAGCTCCAAACTGTTTGCAAAGCAGTCTGAAGCCAATATCGGTTACATCCTCCATAGGTGCCAGAAATATAGACCTTTCCGGAAACTCCAAATTTGCTATTTTCATATTAAAGCGATTCTCAGCAACTTGTATGTTTACTACTCATCACAAAATCGCAGGTTTAGCCAAGTTTTGCCAACCACTCTTTTTCGTTAAATCCAACGAGTATAAAATCTTCACCAACTACAATTGGACGTTTGACAACCATCCCGTTGGATGCTAGTATATCAAGCAACTCGTCACGAGAGGCGGTTTTAACTTTTTCTTTCAGGTTATTTTCTCTATAAATAACTCCTGAAGTGTTGAAGAACCTATTTATTGGCAAGCCACTCTTATTGATCCATTCAGAGAGTTCTTCTTTCTTAGGATTATCTTCGACTATGTGTCTGGCAATTACCTCTACACCATTAGTTTCCAGCCATTTGGAGGCTTTACGACATGTTCCGCATTTCGGATAATGCACAAAAAGTGGTTTCATATTTTATATTGCTATATTTTTTAGGTCGTAAAGATAATCAATGAGTTGCAATAAATAAAACTCAAAATGCCTGCATGACCTCATCAATCATAACATTCACAGAGGCAATACCACTACCCGCAAGATACCAAATTTCAGGATTCAGATAATAAATTCTTCCATTTTTAGCTGCCTCCGTTTCTTTGATTAATAGATTTTCAATCTCTTCTTTGTTTGTAATGTTATTATCAACCACTCTGCTTCGATCTACAATAAAAATAATATCGGGATTTGTTTTTTGAATAAACTCACTCGAAACAGGGTTGCCATGACGATGTGCACCTATTCCTTCTGAAGCTTCATTAACATCTAAGACATCATGAATGATACCAAATCGTGAACCGCTGCCAAAGGCACTAAAGCGTCCAAGATTATGCAATAAAATAAGTGCTTTATCATCAGATACAGCGGTGAGTTCTTTTGCCTCTTCAACTTTTGCTCGAACTTCCCTTTTAGCGTTGTCAATTTCTTCTTGACTATCAAAGAGTAAAGCTAAAACATCAAGGTTTTTTTCAAAAACATCCAAAAAGTTTCCTGAATCTACAGCTTCAGGAGTAATAACAGGTGCAATGAGAGAAAGTTGATCATAGAAATCTGCCAAACGCTGACCCATAATTATTAAATCAGGTTGAACCTCATTTATCATTTCAAGGTTTACCTCAACAATACTCCCTACATCTACAATTGAAGGATCGTTGAATTTACTTAAATGGCTTGGTAAGCCGCTTTTAGGTACTGCTATGGGCTTAATTCCTAAATAATCCAGATTCTCAAGAACAGAGAAATCAAGCACTACAACCCTCTGAGGATTTTTGACAACGTCTACAGTGCCTAAAGAATGAGTTATTGTTACAGTTTCAATATTATCGTTATATGTTGAGTTGTTATTTTTATTGTTTTCTCCACATCCTATGAATAGTATAAGGCTGAAAGCTATTAAGCTCAGAATAAAATTATTTTTTTTCATATTATATAATAATTAATGTTGTTGATTTTACTTTTAGAAATAATTACAAATTCTCTTATTATCAAATTCAAATATTTTAATATCGATGTCAAATACATCTTTTAGTACATCCTCTCTAATAATGTTTTCAGTAGTGTCGTGATATTTAATTTTACCATCTTTTAGTGCTACTATGTAGTCTGAATAATGAGAGGCGAAATTTATATCGTGAAGAACGATTATAACTGTCTTGTTCAATTCATCTGCAAGCTTACGCATAATCTTCATAGTCTGCACCGAGTGCTTCATATCAAGATTATTTAGTGGTTCATCCAATAAAATATACTCTGTATCCTGAGCAACCACCATCGCCATATAAGCTCGCTGTTTTTGTCCTCCACTAAGCTCATCTATATACGAGTGTTCAATCTCTTTAAGATTTAGAAAATATATGGCTCTGTCAACCATCTTAATATCTTCTTTTGTAAGTTTTTCCTGTGAATAGGGAAATCTACCGAATGAAACCAGCTCCCTTACCGTTAGCTTAAGTCTGACATGGTTAGACTGCTTAAGTATGGATAGACGCTGTGCCAGCATCTTACTCTTATACTCAGTTACATTTTTTTCATCTACTAAAATTACCCCATCATCCTGTGAAAGAAGTCGGCTTATAATAGATAGCAGAGTACTCTTCCCTGCGCCGTTAGCCCCAATTAGTGAAGTAATCTTTCCTTTGTTAAACTGCATACCTACATTATCGAGGACAACTTTTTCACCATACTGTTTTGTAACTTCCTGAACTTCAATCATATTTTTTTAACTCTTAAAAGTAAATACATAAAATAAAATCCACCAATGACATTTATTATGGCACTTATCGGTACAGATAAATTAAACAACCGCTCCATAAAAAACTGTCCAATTAACAAAGCAATGGCGGACACCAAACAACAAGCAATAATAATTATACTATGCCTGTGTGTTTTAAATAACTCATAAGTAAGATTCGTCACTAACAAACCTAAAAATGTAATGGGTCCCACTAAAGCAGTAGATACAGATACTAATATTGCTATGAAAACAAGAAATATCTTTACAATTCTATTATAGTTAAGTCCCAGATTTATCGCCTGATCTCTCCCTAAGGCTATTACATCCAAATATTTGGCCATTCTTAATCCTACAGCCAATATTATCAACATTATTATCAGTGACGCCCACAATAAATCGTTGTTTATCTTATTGAATGTGGCAAACATCTTACCCTGAACAATAAAAAAATCGTTAGGGTCAATCAATAGTTGCATAAAAGAACTTAAGCTGGAGAATAGTGTGCCAAGTATAATTCCAACCAGCAGAAGAAGATAAAGATTATCATCTCTTTTTTTATAAATCATTATATACAAAATAAAAGCAAAGCCAATCATCCCGATAACAGATATAAAAAAGTTATCGATGTTACTTAATACTTTATATGTTTGGTCACCATAAATGAAAACAATAATTGTTTGAATAAAAAGGTATAGCGACTCGAAGCCCATAATAGATGGCGTAAGAATTCTATTGTTTGTAAGTGTTTGAAAAGCAACTGATGAGAATGCCACACATCCTGCTACAACAATAATTGCAATCACTTTCATGCTCCTTAGTCGTAGAGCAAACTCCCAACTATTTCCCAGTTTATAAAACATAAAAAGAGCAGCGCTTCCGATAAGTAATATCAGTGCAATCCATAGGCTTCTTCTTATAATTAACGCCTTTTCCATACTAGTAAAATAAGAAAGATTACAGAGCCTATAATACTGACAGTGACCCCTATCGGCACTTCATATGGATATATAACAATCCTGCCGATTATATCACAAATCAATAGAAAGATTGAACCTGTTAGTGCAACCAGAGGTAGAGTTTTCCTTAAATTATCACCAAACAATAAACTCACCAGATTAGGAATAATAAGTCCCAAAAACGGAATAACACCAACTGTAATAACAACTGAACTTACTGTAAGCGAAACACTAAATAATCCTATATTCATTATGGAATTGTAGTTCAGTCCCAGGTTTCTTGAGAAATCCTCACCCATACCTATAACCGTAAACTTGTTGGCATAAAGATATGTAATAAGAATAGCCGGCAGTGTAAGATATATCAACTCATAGCGACCTTGTAGGACACTTGAAAAGTCGCCCATCATCCATGCGTTAGTATCCTGAACTATATTTAGTTGTACTGCAAAGAATGTAGAAATAGAACCTATTATACCACCAAACATAAGTCCTACCAATGGAACAAAAATGACGTTTCTATGCTTAATCTTTCTTACTATTGCAAGAAAAACCATACTTGATAGAAATGTAAAGATAAATGCTGACAGCATTTTTATTGTAACACCGGCAGTAGGAGTAAAAATAAAGAAAATGAGCAATCCCATCTTTGCGGCTTCGAGAGTTCCTGCTGTTGTTGGAGAGACAAACTTGTTTTGTGTCATCTGCTGCATGATAACACCTGAAATACTCATTCCCACACCTGCTAAAATTAGTGCGGCAGTTCGGGGTAATCTGCTAATAGACATCAGAGATAGTTTTTCAACATTCCCACTAATAATATCAATAACTGATATGTCCGCTACCCCCACAAAAAGGGAGATAACAGTTAATATTATCAATATAATTGTTAGAACTACTACTCTCAAATAAACTACCCTATTTATAAAAACAAAGGCCGATAAATATGTTTTACCGGTCTTCATATTTTAATTTTAAATAATCTATATCTAAAAACAAAGGTAGGAATCAAAGCAATAGATTTCAATACCTAAAACATAGTAGAAAATGTATGTATTTCTTATAAAACTTACCAATTATGGGTATAATTGAATATGGTTATGTGTAAACACACTTTATAGAGATTCAGAATAAACACACAGATTTTATTTGTATGTAGCCCATTTCATCATCTCTTTGAAAGAAGGTTTTTTGCCATACATTAAAATCCCCACTCTGTAAATCTTTGCTGCTACAATAGATATAAGCAGAAACGAGCCATAAAGCAGAATCAATGACAGCAATATTTCCCAGAAAGGAATTCCAAAAGGAATTCTTACCATCATAACAATAGGAGAAGTGAAAGGAATTAAAGATGTCCAAAATGCTAATGGACCATCTGGATTGCTAGCACTATAAAATCCCGCAAAGAATGCAAATAAAATAATCAATGTGACTGGAGTCATGTATTGTCCTGTATCTTCTTCACTATCGACAGCTGAAGCAAACATTGCAAAAATTGAAGCGTACAGAACATATCCGCCAATAAAGAATAAAATAAAATATAAGATAAGCTCTATCCAGTTGACACTCATAACCGAGCCCATTAAACTCTCAACATCAAAATTGCTCATATTTATTTCGGAAGACATTACAACTACTTGCTCAGGGTTTGCTATAATCATAGACACGCCTGTAAAAAGTACTGCAGTCATAATAGTCCATGCCATCAATTGGGTTAAACCAACTAATCCTATACCAATAATTTTTCCTATAAGTAGATTTACCGGTTTAACAGAAGAAACCATCACTTCAACAACACGACTTTTTTTCTCTTCCAATACAGCTTGCATAACCATATTCCCGTATAGTAGAATAAACATATAAATTAGAATAGTGAATGACATTCCAATTATGCTGGCTATCTCAGTAGATAACTCTTTAACACTTCCGTCATCGCTCATACGTAAAGTTCTCAAAATTACACCTGATTCATCTTCCAAAATTGTACGGACCCGACCAATTGTCTCATTGTCTACATTACTTGAAGTAGATAGCTCGTCGAGCTTCTGCTCTGTGACCTTTTCATTCAAGATTCTCTCTATGAGAGACTGCAACTCCATTGGAGCCTGTTTTTCTGAAGTAAGAGATATAGCACGTGGATCTTCGCTCAGGTTGTTTGTGATTTGCAAAATAGCAAATAGATCTTTTCCAAGTTTATTTTCCGAATCCTGTTGTTCTGCTTTGCCAACTATCTTAAAGTTAAACTGATCAGTTGACTTCAATAATGGTGCATATATACCTGTATTATCAATTATTGCTATGTTTTTAACACCTCCGTCGCTCAGTGTGGAAAGCCAAAGAGGAACAAGTGATAACGTCACCATAAAGAATGGCATAAGCAATGTAAGAATTACAAAAGATTTTTTTCTTACTCTTGTAAGATACTCACGCTTTATTATTAAGCTTAGCTTGTTCATTTTATATATAATTATAATAGCTATTTATTCTTTCTCTTTTGTAACAGTTTTTATAAAGACACTATTCATAGTAGGTAATTCTTCATCATAACTTACCACTTCATACCTGTCAAAAATTAATTTTGCAAGCTCGCTATTACTAATTCCATTTAATTTTTTGATTCTCAGGTCTATAAATTCATGATAAGACTCTTTCGACAACAGCTCAATTGAGGGATGCTCTAAGCTAAAATCGTTGCTTAATATTCTAAAGCGAAATATATTTGGTCTATGTTCTTTGCGAATATTAAATACATTACCTTGCAATACTACCTGCGACTTATCAATCAGAGCAATATTATCACATAGCTCTTCTACCGACTCCATATTATGTGTAGAAAGAATTATTGTTTTCCCTTCATCCTTTAATCGAAGCATCTCATTTTTTACAATATCAGTATTTACAGGGTCAAAGCCACTAAACGGTTCATCAAAAATAAGCAAGTCAGGATTATGAATTACAGTAGAAATAAACTGTATTTTCTGCTGCATCCCTTTCGACAGTTCTTCCACTTTCTTATTATACCAATCCATTATCTCAAACCGTTTGAACCAAATCATTAGCTCACGATGTGCTTGCTTTTTGGACATACCGCGCAGCTGTGCAAGATACATTGCCTGTTCACCTACTTTCATCTTTTTATATAGACCACGCTCCTCAGGCATATAACCAATATTATAAATATCATCTTTAACAGAATGTCTGCCATCAATCATTACTTCACCGCTATCAGGTGCAGTAATACGTGTAATTATACGAATAAGAGTAGTCTTACCTGCACCGTTGGGTCCAAGTAAGCCGAATACTGTACCTTTTGGTACTTCAATATTTATTTTATTTAACGCTAGGTGATTAGCGTATTGTTTCACTACATCATGTGTTTCTAAATACATGCTTATAAGTTTTATATCTTATTCTAATATTTTAATACTATTCTTTCGCCCAGTTCTTTTGCCAGCACTTTTTTTATTTCTTGAAGCTTCTTTAATCTGGTAATATAAACTGAATAATTATCCGAATCGCTTTTTTTCATCTCCTCTTTTAACTCATTAATTTTATTTAATATATAAGCGTTTTTAAGCTCTGTTGTTGCTCTAGGCACATAGTTATGAAGCATGTTTTGTTCCAATAAACGTGAGCTTTTGTCACCTACCTCTTCACCTAATATCTTAGAATGAATTTTACTCAACTGATATCTATCACTCAGTAGTTCAGAAGCAAGCTTGCTCACTTTTGGATCAGGATAATTCAGAAAGAATTGACCGGAATTAAAATTTTCATCATCTATGTGATTGATAGCTTCGTCGAGCATTAACTGATAAAGTTCATTAGCAAAGTTTAAATTGTCACGTTCTAGGTCTAACTGCACAAATTCAGTTACACCTAAACCCTCCTCTGTTAAAATTTCCTCTTCTATAACAGATTTACCCTCTTTTCGTTTACGTTTTTCAAATTTTTGAAATAGAGGTGTGTTTCCATATCTAACGATATATCTTATAATCTCCCTTTCGAAGTGGTCATAAGGTTTTTTTACTGAATCTTTTTTTGCTACCCTATTATATATATCATAAGCTTCCTCTTTCTCATCAGCTGCAACATCACCAACTTTATTTGAACCTCTGTTTTTCTCCCAGTTGTGGCGTCTTATTTTATTTATTTCAGCAATTAATACACGTTCCTGCACATTAAGCAATTGCGAACACTCCTGCATGTAGACCGATCGTGTGATTGCATTGGGTATAAGAGCTATACTATTAACAATATTTGAAATCATGCCTGCCCTTTTGATAGGATCATCTCCCACCTTCTTAATTAAAAGCTCTGTTTTAAAACGAATGAAATCTCTTTCGTTTTCGGAAATGTATTTTTGAAAACTTTCAGCATTCTGCTTTTTGGCAAAAGAATCAGGATCTTCTCCCTCAGGAAGAAGCACCACCTTAACATTCATGCCATCTTTCAGAAGTAGATCGACTCCTCTTAAAGCTGCGTTAATACCCGCCGTATCTCCGTCATAAATAACAGTTATATTTTCTGAAAAACGATGAATCATTCGAATCTGTCCTTGAGTTAATGCAGTACCGGAAGATGCAACTACATTCTCGATACCTGCCTGAAACATCGATAAAACATCAGTATATCCTTCTACCAGAAAACATTTATCATGTTTTACTATTGCACTTTTCGCAAAATATATACCGTATAGCTCCTTGCTCTTTGAATATATTTCGCTCTCTGGAGAATTTACATATTTACCTGTATTCTCAGTTTTCTTAAGAATTCGACCTCCAAACCCAACAACTTTTCCTGAAAGTGTGTGGATAGGAAATATTATTCTACCACGAAATCTATCATATAAAAGTTTATTATAATCATTACCAGTTGAAAGACC
>CAZURM010000010.1:0-23415 GCA_964622945.1 uncultured Proteiniphilum sp. | reverse complement strand
TCTTTTTCTACTACCTCAATATTATATTTGCGAGCTAGATATTTTAATGCTTCATAATAGTTCAGCTGCTCATGCTTCATTATAAAATGAATAGGAGATCCCCCTTCACCACAAGCAAAGCATTTACAAATATTTTTTGAAGGAGAAACATAGAACGATGGATTTCTGTCTTCATGAAAAGGACACAAGCCCACCATATTAACACCTCGTCTACGTAGAGTTACAAAATCAGACACAACATCCACAATTTGTGCGGTGTCTTGAATACGGCTTATTGTAATTTGATCAATCATAACATAAGTACGAAAATACTTATTAATATTGTGAAAAAAAGTAATTTCTGAAAATATATTCATACATTTGCAATGCATAAAATTATTTCAAATACTATAAAACTATCAAAGATGGATGCTATCAACTGGTCGAATTTATCATTCGGCTACATGAAAACTGACTACAACATACGTTGTTATTATAAAGACGGTAAATGGGGTAAGCCTGAGTCAGAGACATCGGAATTTCTAAATCTTCACATGGCTTCTACTTGTCTTCATTACGGACAGGAGGTGTTTGAAGGGTTGAAAGCATTTCGTGGTAAAGATGGTAAAATACGTATCTTCCGTATGCGTGAAAATGCTCTAAGATTACAATCATCTTGCAAAGGTATAATGATGGCAGAGCTACCTGTAGAACTATTTGAAGAAATGGTTACCCTTGCTGTAAATAAAAACGCACGTTTTGTTCCGCCTTACGAAAGTGGAGCTTCCTTATATATTCGTCCTCTTCTAATTGGAACAAGTGCACAGGTAGGAGTAAGACCCGCAACAGAGTATACTTTTCTTATTTTCGTAACACCAGTAGGTCCCTATTTCAAGGAAGGCTTTAAACCAACTCCTATGGTCATTATGCGTGAATATGATCGTGCCGCTCCACTAGGTACAGGCACATATAAAGTAGGTGGTAACTACGCTGCTAGCCTTGTAGCTGGTGATAAAGCACAAAAAATGGGATACTCAGCAGTTCTTTATCTTGATGCAAAAGAGAAAAAATATATTGATGAATGTGGTCCCGCTAATTTTTTTGGGATAAAGGATAACACCTATATAACACCTAAATCTTCATCTATTCTCCCATCTATTACTAACAAAAGCTTAATGCAACTAGCTGTAGACATGGGGCTAAAAGTTGAACGTCGTCCTATATTGGAAGATGAACTGTCTACTTTTGAAGAAGCTGGTGCATGCGGTACAGCAGCTGTGATAAGCCCTATTTTACGGATTGATGATATTAATGAAAACAAGAGCTATCAATTTTGTAAAGATGGAGAAGCAGGCCCAATAAGCAAAAGCCTTTATAATAAACTACGTGCTATTCAGTATGGCGATGAACCAGACATACATGGCTGGGTAACTGTTTTAGAATAAAGGAATTATAGATTACTCCAAGATTTAAATGGGTGGATAGACAAAGATGAACTATAGTACTTGGGATTTTCTGTGACCTCTACCCCAAGCCAATCAGGTTTCTCAAAAACTTCTGCTTCATCCTGCAGTTCAACTTCGGCTATAAGCAATCCATCATTTTCGCCATAAAACTCATCTACCTCAAAAATGTGATTATTAACTTTTATAAGATGGCGTGTTTTATCTATTATACTTGTTTCGCAAAATTTAAGCATCGCTTCAGCATCTTTTATCGGAATCTCATATTCCCATTCATGTCTTTTTATTTCTCCCTCCAAGGGAGCACTTTTGACTGTGATAAAAGCCTTATCGTCTTTTATCCTTACACGAACTACACTTACATCTGAAAGTGATAAATATCCCTGTTTAATCCTAAAGCTCTTAAAAGTTTTTGATTTATACTCTCCATTAACAAGAAACTTTCTTTCTATTTCATATCCCATGATATCCATTTTTTTTCAAAGGTAAGATTAAAGTAATAGCATGTGTATAATGAATAGTTAAAAAAACTATGTTCTTAGGTTTCCGTAATCACTACGAAAAAATAAAAACATAGTTAAGATTTTGGCTGGATTAAATAAAAAAATAAAGCGTATAAATCTATTTTTGTTTAATAATCCACTACAAAAATGGAAATATAATTTTTAAAACTCCAACTATTTTATGAAGTATGTTACTATTCGTGTAAATTTTCCACAAATAATCATTGCTGACTTGAATCAGAGTTAAAATTGATAATTTAGGGTGACCGCAACATTTCTTGGGTGTCTATAGGATTTAAATAGCCACCTCTATAATAAGCGGTATAACCTTTTGAATCAAGAATATTGTTGACAAATAGCTGAATTACAGTATTCTGAACTCGGTAACCCACCTTTACATTAAGAGTAGTATATGCATCTGCAATAAACGGTTTTGTGTTTGGCTGAACATTATGACCGGGTAATACTTTGTAAGTATACTCAGCAAAAGAACGCTCTCCAACATAATAAGCACCTGCTCCTAGCGTCAAGTTCCTAAAAGGTCCACTAAAGAATGTATAATTAACCCATCCGTTTGCTGTATGATTAGCTGTGTTCATTGGTGCAGAACCTTCGTGATAATAAGGACTGTCATGATATTCTGCATCTAAGAATGAATAACCCATTACAACATCCACGGTTTTAAGTAATTTACCTGTTATCTCAAGCTCAACTCCTTGTCGTTTAAGATTTCCAGCTTTAATATAATAACCCGTATTGTTCCCCGCATCGTTAAGTGCAGCATAAGTAAGATTACTATTTACTATATCAAACCAAGTAGCATTAAAACGAAGTCTGTTGTCAAACCACTCTGTCTTAAAGCCTATCTCAAACTGTTTCTCCTTTGAAGGCCCCACAGAAGTAACTTGATCTTCAAGTAGATTGGCTGCACCTCTCAAAGAAGTAGTGGTAGTATATGAGGTGAAAACATTAATATTTTCAAATGGAGTTATAATTAGTCCAAACAGAGGATCCCAAACATTACCACCGGTAGTAGAAATATTATTATTGTTGATTCCACTAATCTGGCTATACCTTAGCCCCAATGACAATTTCAAATATTTGTTAAAAGTCATAACCTCCTGCAAAAGCATACCATAAGCATATTCACGAGCAGTAACGGGATTATCGTCGATTAGAGTTACCACAGGTACTTCGTTATTTATAGGCTGCAACACATCAATAGTGTCCGTAACCACAGAATTAGAAGTAATAGTTGAAACATCAGTCCATCTGTAATCTAGTCCCACATTAAAAGTATGTTTTACACTTCCAGTTAAAATATCCTTACCAACAAGATCAACCTGTAAAATTCCATTTTTATCACCCCTGCTACTGCTGCTATAAGCTCTTGAACGTAGGTTATAAAGCCCTGTTTGAGCAACATTTCGTAAAGGAGAAACATGAGCACCTATTTTACTTTGATTCATATCAGCACCTGCATAAGAAACCCTCAAACTCACATGATCAGTCATTTCACGTTTTATCTGTGCCATATAAGTGATTGTATTAACTACCTGACGATCAGTTTCGAATCCCATAAATCTGTCGTTAGGCATATCAAAAATATTGTATACACTATCAGCACTAAGGTTTACTGTACCCTGATCTGGAGTTCTTGAATCATGCATATAATCCATCTCAAATGTAATATTTGTTTTATCATCAGGGGTCCATGCAAATGAAGGGTTTATATAGATTCTATCTTTTGATACGTAATCTCTATAACTATTACTTTGTTCATAAGCACCATTTATACGAAAAGCGGTCCTTTGAAGTTTATCAGTTACAAACTGAAGGTCGAAAGTAGGTCTGATCTGTCCCCAGCTACCTGTTCTGAATCCAACATTTCCAGCATTGATAAATTTAGGTGTTTTAGTAGCAATATTAACAACACCTCCGGCAGAACCCAGATCATTACCCAATCCTTGTGCAATAGCGGCTGAGCCTCTTAAAATCTGTATCGTCTCAACACCCTGCATATCAGTAAGGAAACCAGTACCTCGAAAATCAGAATGCACTCTTACTCCATTTTTCACAATGGGTATGCCTCTATAACCACGTGAAATCAGACTCTCTGAAGTGTTCCCATAAGTAGCAAATGTTGTAACTCCCGGCACATTTCGAACTGCATCATTTATCGTAAGTACTCCCTGATCGTTCAGCATCTTCTGTGAGATAACTGAAATACTCTGTACCTGTTCATCTAACCTAAGCGGTATCCTAGTAAGTGCATCCATCTTCTCAGGTCGTTCTCTTCTTACTCCAAACACTTCAACCTCAAGCAAAACACGTTCATCAATTTTAAGATGAAAATCCTGCTCAACTTCATAATTGTTAAAATTCATCCTTTGGGTCACTTTCTCATAACCTACAAAACTAACTATAACAGTGTGATTTCCGGCGGGAATATTCTCAACTAAAAAATTTCCCGATAAATCTGTATCATCACCTATTCCAATCTCTTCCAGATATATAGTAGCACCAATAAGTGTCTCATCATCAAGGCCTATTACTTTACCTTTAAAAACTACACCTCTAGGCATTGCATTTTGTGAGAAAACTATACCAAAACAACTTAATAAACATATTGTAAGTAAAAATAATTTTTTATTCATTGTGTCCTAAATTAAAAATGATGCTACAAAGTAAGCCTAAACCCGAACACAATACTATCCCATAAAATTACCATTTAGAAAGTTGTCTATACTTACATGTAACCATAATACAGAACAAGACCATATCAAAAAAGATATAAACAACATATATTTTTATGGTTAGTAATAGGAATTGAATTAATTAATATCTATTTTTATAATTACAGTTGTATTGAAATGTATTATTAACAAATAAAAAACAAACTAATTAATAAGATGAGAAATAAAATAATATTATTAATATTTTTGATGGTTTTTGTTTCATCACAGTTATCCTCGCAGGAATCACATGTTAAAAATATCATGGATTATAATACTATCTTTCCATTAAAAGAAAGGGCTTCTTCTGATTATAACACAGGTGATGTATTTGTATCATTACTTAAAGAAGAAGGGGAAACAATGATAGCGCACTTCTTATTTGAGCCGAACAGTAGGAATTTCTGGCATTACCACCCTGATGCAGTACAGACTTTGCTGGTACTTGATGGTGAAGGCTATTATCAAGAAGAAGGAAAGCCAATACAAATAATAAAAAAAGGTGACGTTATAATAACGCCTGCCAATGCACGTCATTGGAATGGAGCTACTCCAAACAATAGAATCATATGCATGACTGTAACAGAACATGCAATTGAAAGCCATGCAGTTCAATTAAGAGCAGTGACAGATGAAGAGTATCTAGGATATCAATAGTCTATTTTTATTTTACTGCAAATCCATTACCACATCCATGTAATCTGTTTAACCCTTAAACATGAACACCAACAATAATAAACATAAAGTGTTGAATCATGAAAAAAACAACTGTAATTATCTTTTCATTTTTAATTTGCTCAGTATCATTCGCACAATTTGATCCAAACTGGGAATCTTTGGATAAGAGAGAGACTCCGAACTGGTGGAGTGATGCGAAATTTGGCATTTTTATCCATTGGGGTCTATATTCAGTTCCAGCCTATGCGCCTGTTGATGATGTTGAAGGTATTTACGAAAAGTATGCGGAGCATTACTATAATCGACTGCTTAATGACAACAAACTCTTTAGTGATTTTCATAATAGGCATTACGGAGAAAATTTTAATTACTCTGATTTTGCATCTATGTTTAAAGCAGAGCATCTCAATACAGATGATTGGGCTGAACTGTTTAATAATGCTGGTGCCAAATACGTTGTTCTGACATCTAAACATCACGATGGCTTTTGTTTATGGCCAAGCACATATTCGCCCTACTGGAATAGTGTGTTTATGGGACCTAATTTGGATATAATTGGAACTCTTTCCCAGTCAGTAAAAGATGCCGGGCTTCGTTTCGGAATATACTATTCATTACTTGAATGGGAAAATCCATTATATAAAGAATCAAGTATCTCAGAATGGGTTGATGATTATATGATTCCTCAAATGAAGGAGCTTGTAAACAGTTACAGACCAGAAATTATTTTTTCAGACGGGGAGTGGGACTATGATAGCAAGACATTCAAAAGTGAGCAGTTTCTGGCCTGGTTATACAATGATTCTCCAGTTAAAAATAGTGTTGTGGTCAATGATCGATGGGGAAAAGAAACACGAAGTAAGCACGGCGGTTACTATACTACCGAATATGATATTGTACGTAACAATGAAGGGATAGGCGAAAATGCTAGTCACCCATGGGAAGAGAGTCGTGGCATGGGTACATCTTACGGTTATAATAGATTTGAGAAACCTCATCACTATTTAACTTCAAAAGAATTGATTGATATACTGATTGACAAAGTATCAAATGGGGGTAATTTTCTGCTTAATGTGGGTCCAGATGCCAACGGCTTGATCCCTGCTATAATGCAGGAACGCTTGTTAGATATGGGTAAGTGGCTAAAAATAAACGGTGAATCGATTTACTCCTCCCGTCCTTGGTTAAGCAATAATAAGCCCCACATAAAAGATATTGCATTCACTTTAAGGGATAGAAATTTATACGTAATACTAAAAGAATGGCAAAATGATTCGATAGTAATAGAAAATGTACAAAGTTATGCCAATGTTCAACTACTTGGATTTGAAGGACAGATTCAATCGACTCTTCAAAATGGACGTCTGATTATTTCACCACCCAAATTAACGATTAACGATATGCCCTGTGAACACGCATGGGTATTTAAAGTAGAGAATTTTAAGGAATAACAATATCAAAGAACGATTCTTTCCAAATCATCAGGCACATATATATTACCCGAAAATACTTGTCGAACCTCTTCGGTATAAGTGCATTTCCTATTTTCAAGATTATTGTCTTCAGTATGATATAATAAGAGATTTTTTACCTCTAACCGTTCCGCTATTCTGGCAGCATCCAGTGCTGTCCCATGATTTTTTTCATAAGGTTTATAAATAAGGCGATCTTTATAAAGACAAAATGCTTCATGTAGTAACCAATCCACATTTTGGGCGAATGGGAATAATTGTTCCTTATAAGGTTCGTCCCCCAAACAAACTAAAATCTTATTATCTGGTAAAGTAGCACGGAAGCCAAACTGGGTTTCTTTTGTTGAGTTTATATCAAAAAAATGCAGCTTCAAATCTCCTATATTAATATGTTCATCGTGTAAAAGCTCCCTAAACTCTATTTCCTTTTCAAAGAGATAAACATATTCCTTTGGCAAAGTTTCTCCGCATATAAAAGAAAGAAGGTGTAGAACTTTATGATGGCTATAAATATAAAATTTCTTTTTGATTTTACCATTAATGATTGCTTGAGCAATCATACGTATTACCCACAATACACCTAATAAATGATCAGTATGAGCATGTGTCACAAATACACCGTCAAGTCTATCTAAACAAATTTCAGCCTTATTTAGCTGCCGTAATATACCATTACCTCCACCTGCATCAATTAGAAGAGAAGTTTTATTGCTTTTAAGTATAAAGCAAGTATTATAACATTTAGTTACTGTAGCATGACCAGTCCCCAATACAACCAGTTCCATTTTTTCCAACATATATATTAATTAATAGATTATGTCTGTTCAAAATCTTTATACTTAAATAAATACTCTCCTTGCAGTTCGTACTATATAAATCTTTAAATTATTCGCAGTTAATATAATGAGAAAAGTTCTAACTTTCACTCTTAATTAAAACATTGTATGATATAAATAGCATTATAATACTTTGGCAAAGTACAAACTTAGAAAGGCTAAAGCTATTGTTTTTAGAAAGATTACGAACAAAACTGGAAAAATATTTCTTTTGTTCAACTATAGTCATTTATGTTGCGGTTTTACCTTTTGGATTAAATATTTTACCTTTTGTACCATCGACTTTTCAGCTAAATAATATCTTTACTTCTATAGCCAATCACACCATGGCTAAGAGGGATTCATATATATATTTGCCCTCTTTAAAGAGCAGGTGGTTTAAAAAACATAGGTTAACAAATTATGGCAAGAATAGTATTATGAGAGTTTGTAAAGTGCCAATCTTACCACTGCTTTTAATCTTAATCCTTCCTATTTGTTGTTGCAGCGAAGAGGAAGAGCCTAGCTACATTGGCAAGTGGGTGTTAAATAGAATGGAGCCTAGTTTAGGTGAGAGTTATTTAGGATCATATATACATATTAAAGCAGACAAATCCTTTATCCTCTACGACAATAACAATGGCAGGCTAGTAAGGGGTATGCCTGAACATTTCATGCTGAGGGAACTGAAACTTACACTAACAGATCCAGAGGATGGTGAGAAATATCTTTTTATAATCCTTGGATTAAAAGATGAAAAATTAACACTTCGCACTGCTATTTGGGGTGATGAAGTGGTTCTATATCTAATAAAGGAGGTATATTAAATGTGCTATTTGAAAAGAGCAAAGAAATCTAGAAAATTAAAATTTACATTGATGGTAGCGATTACCGCGGTAGCCCTGCTTCTCTTCGTAGATTTAAGGGCCGAAGATATGAGGAGCCTTGAAGAATGTAGAACGTTGGCGCGAACACATTTTGCTGCATACAGACAAGAGGATTTGCTCAACAAAGCAGCAAAAGCAGGTGAGCTGCTACTAAGAAAAATAATTACTCCAAATATATCCGCATATGCCTATGCGGTATACCTATCGGAAGTACCTGATATAGGAGGAATACTGGCCGATGCATTTGATGTAACCTCAGCTCCAAACGATAGAATTAAAGCAGGACTCTTTGTAACTCAAAGCCTATATGATGGAGGTGAGTATAAACTTAAGAAAAAGGAGATTATTGTAGAAAGAGATTTGCAGATGCAGAGTCTGGAGGAAGAGATGCTGCGCTTAGATAATATGGTGGATGAAATCTTCTTTCTGGCAATACTGGCCGGTCGAGGTGCTGAACAACTGAGACTACAACAAGAGACTGTGGAGTTGAAGATAAAAGATGCAGAATCGTTAGCCTCAGAAGGACTATTACTAAAAAAGGATCTGCTCCAAGCCGATATGACGATGATTGAGTTGGAAACAGCAATCAGAGAAATAGAGGTAGAGGAAGAGAAGCTTTGTGCGATGTTATCAGAACTTATAGGAGAATCTATCACTGATAGTAAGCAGCTGATGATTCCATACTCCTATAAGAAAGACGAAGGTTTTGTTGATCCAGCCATTACTCAACTGACACTTCTTCAGGAGAAGAATATAATTGCAGGAAATCTATCGCAAAGCGCAACATTACCCAAGCTGACACTTTTTGGTTCAGCAGGATATGGTAAACCTGGATTTAATATGTTTAAAAACAGGTTTGATTGGTATGGTGGCGTTGGTATGATGTTGCAGATACCTATCACCGGATGGCGCGACTATACACGAGAAAAAATGATAATCAATTTTGAGAATGATCTACTACAGGAGCAGAAAGAGAACCTACAGAAGAGACGTAATATGGTTGTGGTAGAGAATACAAAGGAGGTTGCCCGGCTTGAAAGTCTTGAGACACAACAGAGAGTAGCTCTAAATAAACTTAAACAGATAAGAGAGCAGATGGAACTACTGCTTGAGGAGGGCGAGATCTCTATGTCGGAGTATCTAAATACTCTAAATGATGAAAGTCGAGCAGAGCTAAAGCTTGAAGCCTACTCTATTGCTAAGCAGAGAGAGATAGTGAGAGGCGACCATATAATTATTAGTGAATCAAACAGTATAAGGTGATGATAAGATCAAGTAATCTACAACTATATCTAATATGTCTACTGCTGTTATCAGGATGTTTAGACCTAGATAAGCCTGATGCTTATGGGCGTTTTGAGGCAGTGGAGTGGACTGTTTCCGCTACTGGCGAGGGTGAGATCATTGAGTTTAATATTGAAGAAGGGATGATTGTAAAGAATAATCAAGCTGTGGGATTGATAGATACAATTGAGCTCTCCATTCAGCGGGAATATCTACGTAGTAGTATAGCTACACTCCGTTCATCACTACCCGATGTAGCACTACAAGTTGAGGTGCTTAAAGAAAAGAAAAGAGCTCTGGAGAAGGAGCAACAAAGAACCAAACGACTGGTTGAGTCGGGTGCTGCAGATAGCAAAAAGCTGGACCCAATTGATGAGGAACTGAATATAGTTGAAAGACAAATTTCTGCAACTACTTCATCACTTCACAGTGAAACTGCAGCCATAGTTGCTCAGATCGAGTCGCTAGAGATGCAGTTTGAGATTGTTAATCATAGAATAGAGAGATGCACCATAATAAATCCAGAGGAGGGTGTAGTACAGCTAAAATTCGCAAAACAATATGAGTATGCTTCTATTGGACGTCCACTATATCGAATCATGAACAGTGAAAGAATGACACTCCACTGTTGGCTATCAGAAAAGATGCTTTCAACACTTCAAGTAGGAGACTCCACAAATATTGCTGTTATGGGTGATGGTGGAGATAGAAGAGTATATAGAGGCGAAGTTAGCTACATCTCTAAGAAAGCGGAATTTTCAGCTGGCGATAAAAATGGAGAGAATCGCTCTCTACAGCTCTATCATATAAAGATTATTGTTACAAATGATGGCAGTATAAGAGCTGGCACAACAGGCGAGCTCTACCTATAGATTGGTATGGTTATAACAGAAAATATATCTAAATATTTTGAAACGAAGAAAGTTCTGAATAATCTCACTTTCTCAGTTAAGAGGGGTGAGATTCTCTCCATAATGGGAGCCAATGGTGCCGGCAAATCAACACTATTCAATATTATAGCAACGCTGGACAATAAATTTGAGGGGAGACTGCATATAAATGGTGCCGATCTGCGTAGAGAGCGTAAGCAGATTAGAAAGACAATAGGCTATGTACCGGGACGATTTTCACTCTATAATGATCTTACAGCTGCTGAAAATTTAACTTTTTTTGCAAAAGCCTATGGCAGCAATAACGAAGAGATAATTAAGCGATGTGAAATGATTTGGCAACAACTGGAACCATTTAAAAATAAAATAACAAGGCATCTTTCTGGCGGCATGAAACAGAAGCTGGCTCTCTGCTGTGCTCTGGCTCATTCACCACAGCTCCTACTGCTCGATGAGCCCACCACAGGAATTGACCCTATGTCAAGATATCAACTATGGGAGGAGTTGAAGAGGTTAAGAGATAAAGGAGTCACAATAATGGTTAGCACACATTATCTGGAGGAGGCGGCGATTGCTGACACGGTTCTTTTTCTACATCAAGGGGAACAGTTGATAATTGGATCTCCCAAACAAATATTGAATTCCTACAATAAAAAGCTTTTTGTTATTAGCGGCTATCCCCCTCAAGATCTCTACCGATTAATGAGCGAACTAGAGGATTTGGAGGAATGCTACTTAAAGGGTGGCAGTGTTCATCTGGCTCTTCCAAAGCATGTTAAGAAAAATGAAATATTACAGTATGCTAAGAAACAAGGTTTTGAAAATATAGCTATTGAATCAATCTTGCCCGACCTAGAGGACCTTTTTATTGAGATCCTCACTAATAAGAAAGGGGACAGTATAAAAACTATTAAGAAAGAAGAGATAGAAACATGAGAAAAATCTATTGTAGCCAACTAACTCACCAGTTTGGGTCTCTAAAGGCTCTTAACCAAGTTTCCATTGAGGTGGGAAGAGGTGAAATAGTGGGACTACTTGGTGCCAATGGCGCTGGCAAAACTACGCTTATAAAAATCCTGTGTGGCCTGCTTAAGCCTACATCAGGAGAAGCTGAGGTGGCAGGTATAAAACTTTACAGAGACTCTAAAAAAGTAAGAAAAAAAATAGGTTATATGGGGCAACACTCAACACTGTTTGACGATTTAACACTACGAGAAAATATAGAATTCTATGCAGCTATATATGGATTGACAAGAAGAGAAACTCACAACAAAATAGAACATCTTAAAAGGGTGTTCGACATAGATAGATTCGCTGATAATTTAGCTGGAGAACTCCCTTCAGGATGGCGTCAGATACTAGCCTTCACAACGACTCAGTTGCATCATCCTGAGGTGCTTTTTCTTGATGAACCAACAGCTGGGTTAGATGCTGTTACACGGCGTGAACTCTGGAATCTAATTTCACTGGAAGCAGAATCGGGAACCACGGTGCTGGTGAGCACACATTATCTTGATGAGGCCTACTACTGCAATAAATTGGTAATACTTGAAGAAGGAGAGGTGAAGACCTCCGGAGATAGAAATAGAGTAATAGAGGCAGGCGGCAGTAGAGGTTTAACAGGATATTTTAGTTAGAGATATGAAAAGAGAATATTAGAGCCTTTAATTATAAGAGGGACTAACGAACCTTTTCTATAAAGAAAATAAGTAGAATGAACAATATAAGATTAATAGCAAAAAAGGAGGTTCTGCATATTGTGCGTGACAAATTAAGTGTAACTATCCTATTTCTTCTACCTGCTGCTATACTCTTTATTTTTGGTACTGTTTTATCATCTGAGGTTAAAGAGGTACATATTGCTGTGTTCAATGAGCAGCATGAGCCGTTAGCAGAGCTGCTTTTAACTAATATTGATGCATCAGAGAGCTTCCATATTGTGAAGCGACTCAATCGACGTGAAGAAATCGTTGAAGTTTTTGCAGAAAAAAACATAAAGTTAGTTATAGTTGTACCAAAAGGTTTTACTCAATCATTGACAGAAGGACGAGCACCCGAAATAGAGCTATATAGCGACGCATCAGACACAAAACTTATGATGGCATCAACAAGCATCATACGAAGAACTATTGAAAGTTTTATTGAGACGAACATCTCAATAATTGGACCAGAACAAATATTGCAAGTAGCTAAGGAATCAACTTCAATAGGAGGTGTAGCAAGTAGACAGGAACCAAAGGTGCGAATGCTCTACAACCCCGAACTACGCAAAGAAACAACATCAGTTCCAGGACTCATTATGATTATTTTCATCCTTATATCTTCAATAATGCTTAGTGCTAATATTGTTAAAGAGAAGGAGCAGGGAAGCAACAGGATGATGGCACTAACTCCATTTTCTACTTTTGATATAATACTAGGGAAATCACTTCCTTACTTTGCTATATCTGTATTCCATATAATCTCAGTATGGATTGTAAGCCATTACATATTCAAAATCGATATTGCAGGTAGCAGAGTGCTCTTTTTTAGTATTAATCTACTCTTTGCCATAAACTCTATGTCATTTGGGCTACTGATAGCTTCTCTGCTTGATCGTCAACTAGAGGTGGCTATAGCCTGCTGGCTATTTCTCTTTATACCCAATGTGTTTATGTCAGGTTTTCTGCTGCCTCTTTCCACTATGCCCGATCTCTTTAAGTTGATATCATGGCTTCTGCCGGGCACATCTTTTATTGAGGCCTACAGAAACATTGTGTTTAAAGCTGTAGGGATAAAAGGTAATCTACTTTCACTGATACTACTATCAACTCAAACAGTGGTGATATTAATGATATCTCGACAAGGATTAAACAAAATGACGGGAGAATAGAGTATGAGAGTAATGCTGACAGCCATAAAGAAGGAATTAAGACAGTTGAGCAGAAATAAAGCTCTTCTGGTGATAATATTTAGTGCTCCAGTTATTATTATGGGTATTATACCCTTCTCACTAGAGAAGGAGGTAAGGATAAACCTCTCTGTAGTTGATAGAAGCAGCTCTAGTGAAGGGCGTCTATTAAAAGGCAGAATAGGTGCATCACCGCATATCCGACTTACCGAGAATATAAATTTTGAGGAAGCCATAGAAAGGTTAAGAAGCGGAGATAGTGAAATGGCTATGTTGATTCCCTCTGACATGAATGAGGAACTCTCTATAGCACTTGATGCCACACATCCTCTCAATGCACAGAGTCAATTGGCTCTTTTTGAGCAGATGCTTCGGTATAATAGCAGTAGCGAAGAGGATTGGCTTAAGGAGCTTCAACTGTTCAATCCCACACTTGATGGACGGATCTGGTTAATGGTATCTCTACTGATACTGCTTGCCACTTTAATTGGATGCTGCTTAATAACACTTAATATTGTTAGTGAGAAGGAGTCTGGTATGTGGGAACAACTGCAGGCAACTCCACTCTCTCCTATTCTATATATAGCCTCAAAGATAGTTGTGTATGGCATGGTTAGTCTCTTTGCGATGGGAAATGGTTTGTTGATTTGCCGACTGCTATTTGGATTTACCTCTGCAGGCTCGAGTTATAACTTATGGCTGTTAACAGTTATCTTCCTCTGGCCAATATTGATGATTGGTGTAGGTATTGCTTCGATATCCAAAAATCAGTTACAAGCAATCTATCTACTGGTACTTATACTGCTCTCAACCATACTGATGAGCACCATGTTTTCATTCCTTAATGCGATGCCTGCATGGGCAAGAGCATTACGATTTATAAATCCACTATATTTTATGCTTGATGCCTCGAGAATTATTGTGTTAAAGGGTTTTTCTCTTCAGCATGTAAAATGGCAGATAGCTGCACTAGTTATGCAGGGAACTTTACTCTCGTGGCTGGTATTCAGAAGTAGAATAACAAAAATATAAATTAAAAATATTTAATATGTTTGAGAGTTATAAAGCTTTTAACGCAATATGCAATAATAGAAAAAGTTATCGCCAATTCTCCAAAAAGCCCGTTGCAGATGATTTGATAAAGAAGATTCTAGATAGTGCCTCAACCTCGCCCTTCGCTTCAGGAAGAAAAAACTGGAAAGTGCTAGTAATTAATAGTGAAATAGAAAAAAAAACTATGCTGGAAGTCGTTGAGAGAGAGATCGAAAAGATTGCTGCAGAGATTGAACCCGATATGTCAGATATTTTTCTTCGCTATGCAGACAACTTTAGGCAGTTTGCTAAGGCACCCACATTGCTGCTACCAATATTTAGGGTAACACCGGTCATGCATTCGTTGTTACGAAATAATATCACACCTGCTATTAAGGAATGGGAGCGAGATAATAGCGTTAAGTCGATTTCCTGCGTAGCTATGATTATACTGCTTGCAGCGGAGAGTCTCAATCTGGCTGCTTGCTACATGACCGGTCCACTTGTGGCTAACGATGAGCTGACAAAAATAGCGAAGCTTCCATCTGGGTATGAGATAGGAGCAGTTATACCTATAGGACATCACTCGGAATAATAGAATATTGAAACCTTCAAAATGACAATATAGCATGAAGTTGTATCTGAAACAATTTACTTTTAACATTAATAAAGCAAACAGTTATCTTGTATGGAACGACTTAGGCGACTCAATTATGATTGATCCTGCCTGTTCAAACCGCGATGAGGAAAGAGAACTGGAACTATTTATAGCAGAAAAAGGGGTGTATCCTAAAGATCTGCTTATTACGCACGCCCATTTCGATCACACAGTTGGAATACCTTTTATGAAAAGGACCTATTCTGCCAAATGCTGGCTACATCCTGATGATAAGAAAGAGGTTGCTATGACTGAAATCTTAGCACCTATACATGGCTCTAAAGAAGTGAAATTCGGTGTTGACTACCAGCTAGAAGATGAACAACATCTTATGATTGGTGATATAGAGGTAAGGGTAATTCATATACCCGGTCACACAGAGGGATCGGTATGCTTTTATCTGCCGGCCGGTCCTCTTCTTTTCATGGGTGACACAATGATTAAGGGTAGTTTAGGTTTTGTAAATAGCGGTTACTCTGAGCTGTTACAATATTTAGAAAAAAAAGTGTGTCCTCTATCGGATAATACTATGCTCTATTTTGGACACGGATCTTCCTCAAAATTAGCAATAGAGAAAAAGGATAATCCCTTCTTTAGACGTATAGCTGAAGGAAGAGTTCTGTTATGAACACTTTTTCTTAATAATCTTCTCTTCTTGAGATGCTTTCCAGACTCTTCGCATCGATCTTGCTCCACTAAAGCCGCTGCGTACTGCAAGCTCCTCTCTTGATAGGTTGGGCTCTCGAATCGAAAGATCACGAGCATGAGAAAGACGATAACTATTTACGTATTGAGAGAAGTTCATACCAAAATCCACATTGATTACTCTTGAGATATAAGAACGGTTAGAACCCACCTTCTGAGCAATATCATATATGGTAAGATTCTCATTCAAATAAATTTTTTCAATCTCAAAAAGGTTCTCAATCTTCACTTTGAGCTGACCAAGATGTGTCTCCGTTTGCCCACTAATACTTCTTTTATCTACACCAAAATCATAATCATCAGTAGCCGGGTCGTCTGATGTTACAAGCTGCTGCTGTCTTTTGCCCAAAAATCCTATCCAGAACAGCATAACGGATAAAATAATAGACGGTATTATAAGAAACATGTAATTCTCAGTAAAAGTTGTTTTATCTATTATCTCCATTATTACACAAGTAATCATGGTTATAGATACCGATATATTGAGCCATTGCACTCTCTTTAATGAGTTATCACTATTTGAATAGAAATGAGCTACTCTCTCATTATTCTGTTTAATTGTCAAAACAGATAGCGTCATATATAATATTCCCTGAACAATAAATATCAGGTTGGCTAGCTGAAGACTCCTTTTAAAGATAAGTGCGGTTCCGGATAACAGTTTAAAATCAATAGTACCATAGAGAATTGCTATCCGCTCCTCAGTAGATACAAAAAAGAATCCTATAATATAGAAGATAAAGAAAATAACAGGAGCTAAAAGATGTCTATAATGCTGCTTGAATGAAAACTTAATATCAAGTGCTAACAATCGCACATAGATGTAATAGAGCGGAAAAATAGAAAGATGAGCGAAATAGTATATGGGATCCATATAAATATATAGCTCAGGTAAAGGAAGATAGTAGAAAAGATGTGAAATAAATATTAAAAGCGATACCAGCATAAACTTACCCAAAAACCATTTTGGTTCATTCCCTTGGCGCTTCAACAAGTTAAGTAAAACAGTCCAAAAAAGAGTTACATAAAGAGGTGTTAAGAGTAGTAACAGTTTAATCATACCTAATATAAAGAAATTATTACACAAAAATAGTAAAAATAATATAATAAAAAAGACTCTTTTTTACCTTTTGCGCTAAATGTTTTACCTTTTAAACCACTATTCTGAAAGTCAGACCTTACATTTGTTCAAGACGATGCTGATGTTTTCCATAAAGCTAACATACCAATGACAATATACTGTTTTCCCAAAAATTCAATTTAAAAAAACAAAAGAATGAAAGCAAAAATTTTTAAAACTTTTACAGTAGTCCTCCTATTACCTATTTTATCTTCATGTGAACTAATAGAAAGTCTGGCAGATGTTGATTTTGATATCAATATTCCTGTAACCTTTTATGTTAAAGAGACGGCAGTAAGTAACTCCCCTAAAAAAATTTCAGATATCCGAACACTGGATTTAAGTAAAAACAGTGATATAATAAAATACGGAGATAAACTGAAAAAATTCAAAGTTAACAGAATTACATACTCAATCTCTAATGTAAATCCTGAAGTTGTTTTCCTTACAGACGCCTCCGTATCAATCAGTTCTGGCAAAACTATTGCTAGCATTAGTGAAATAAAGCTTGAGAATAGCAGCGAAACAGATTTGGTAATTGATAAAAATGGAGTAAATGAATTATGCCAAGCAGTTCTAGATCAACAGAGGGAAGAGATAAAACTAAACGGGACAGTTTCATCTACACCGATAAGTTGTACTATTACCATTAAAGTTTACTTTACTGTTACCGCTAATGCTCTTAAATAGAGGGACAGGATATTTAAAAGTCATATTTATTCAATTTTAAAAAATCTTCAAAATGAAAAAAGGAAGTTTATTGATTATTATCTTATTGCTCTTTGTAGCATCAAGTATCAAAGCTCAGAGCATAACGCAAAGCTCAGCCGGTTTAACAGAAAGAATTGGCATTGAGCTAGGAAGCAAAAAACCTGATTTTGGCAAGAAAGGTTCAGTAATGTTCAATCCACAGCTACTTAATCTGTCTTATCAAAATATCAGTCTTGGAGAAAGTGATTTTGATGAAAAGTATAAGCTTTCGCAGGTAGGTCTATCTGTTCAGGCAGGATATGCTATCATCGACAATCTCTTTATTGTTGGACAGATTGCGGGTCAATCATTGAAGTTTGAGGAAAGTACAGTTAACTTCTTCACCTTGGGAGCAGGTGCTCGTTACTATCTAGATAATCTCTTTGTTGGGGTCGGGGTGCTCATGAACAGTGGAAAGGTAGAGTCTGATTGGGACGATGATGATTTTGATGCCATCGGAGGAACAAGCACCACTCTCTTCGGTCTTCAAGCTGAAGTGGGATACTCCATATTCTTACTTCCAACAATTGCTCTAGAACCCTCTATCAGCTACAATACTAAGATTGCAGGGGGTGATGTAAAATCGGGAGGAACAAAAACAGAATCGAATGTAGAGTATAACCAGTTTGGAGTAAATCTTGGTGTGAGCATCTACTTCTAACTAGGAACTATTTTTCAAAACATAGTGTTAAAAAGTGAAGACAAATGGATAGGAACTGTTTGTTACTCAACAAGCAGCTCCTATTTATGATATAAATCGAAAAATATGGGGATAGGAATGGATATAGAGAATAGATTAAGAGAACTTTTGATGCCTGTATTAGGTATATCATATATCGAAGAAATACAGCCTGAGAGTGCACTTGTTAATGACCTTGGTGCTGAAAGTATCGATTTTGTGGAGATACTTTACCTGATTGAAACAAATTTTGGGGTAAAGCTTCGAATTCAGGAAATCACAATGGTTGACTACGCCTCGGTTGACAACCCAACAGATGGAAAGGTAACAAAGGATATTGCTGAGAAGCTTAACAGAGATTTCAAAACCGATAGTTTTCATGAGGGGCAGTCCGTACGCGATATTTATGAGAATTTTACGCTGCGTAATCTGGCTACCATTATTGAACTGAAGAAGAAGAATCAAGAGAATGAAGAGCAATGAGATTCTATTTAGTTGACCGAATAACCGAGGCCTCTCCTGAAAAATATGTGGAGGGACTAAAGCTCATCTCAATGAGCGACAACATTTTTGACCAGCACTTCCCGGGCTATCCTGTATTTCCCGGCTCTTTAATTCTGGAAGGACTCGCTCAGCTGAGTGGGATCTTTTTTGAATACTGCCTAAGACAGCAGGGTATAAATGACAAGCTTGCAGTGTTAACCTTAGTGAACCGTATGAAATATCGTCACATAGCCATACCGGGCGATGTTTTAAACTATCGTGCCGATGTGAAAGCTTTCTACCCCAATGAATATGCTGTTGTAAGGGTTGAGGCTAAGTGTAATGGTAAACGTTACGCTGACGGTGAGCTTTTCTTTAACTTCCTTCCTGACATTAAAGATGAAGAGTTGCTAAAAGCAAAAGAGAGACTTATAAACATGGTATTTCGTAACACTAAGATTATAGATTAAAATGAGAGTCCTTTATCAAAAATATCTACCTAATGACGATATACCTGTTCATAATTATATAAGCAACAAAAAACTTATAAAATACTACACACGCGAAACTATGGCTGCAGCAGTAGTTATGGGTGAATTGATAAAGGACACCTTGCTTCACCCTGAAACAGCTCTATTCTACGCCTCAGACGAAACAGACATACCTCCAACCTGCCGTATAGTTGCAGAAATAGCATTGAACAAAGTAGATCCATCAAATATAGAGACGCTTGTAAATCAATTTCCTCAATTCTGTTCACCCCTAGAAAGGTTTAAGATGATGCGCAATACAACCATCTGCCTGCTGGCAATTGAGCATGGTATTACTGGCGACAACGGTCTGCTACTCTCATCCGCATCGGGACTGCTCTACTCTGCTCTATTGTCAGATTGCGAAGTAGAAGTAATTGTAGGTGCTGGTAAACTCTACTCAGATGGAACTGTAGAGTCTGGATTTGCTATTGGTAATGCAGCAGAGTTTGCCAATCATCCACTACTGAATAGCACCGCTGAATCTATAGAAATTTTTAGACCACAAACAGAAAAAGAATGGCTGTTGTAATTACAGGATATGAATTAGTATCACCACTTGGTTATAATCGTAGTGAGTGCACAACTAATATGTTGTCTAACAAAACTGCAATTAGAGAGATTGAAAGCTTCGATGCTGCATTCTTACCAATGAAAGCTGCCGGCGAAGTTAGAAAAAATGGAGAAGTGGTTCTCACTCCTTCAAATATTGATCGTAAAGCACTATTTTTGGAAGACACACTTAGTCAACTGATGGAAAGCAGCAAAATAGATATAGACTACTCTCCCGAAGAGCTCCGTATGAATATAGGTACCGGCGTTGACTATATTGATATTGTCAACTACTTCAGACAGCGTGAATATCTAAAGCCTACAGGTAGTGAAACATCATTTTATAAAAGTGCGGAGTCCATCAAATCTATTGCAATAAATAGAGGAGTGCTGGGAGGTTGCGATCTATTCACCGCCTCATGTGTTGCCTCAGCACAAGCAATTGGACTATCTTACCGATTGATAAAGCATGGAGGATATCGAGGAGCCATAATTACAGGTGGAAGCGACTCAATGATATCACACGTAAGCTATACCGGATTCTATATGCTGGGAGCAATGTCGTTTGATACCAATCCAACCACAGCTTGTCGCCCATTCGATCGCCGTCGTAGTGGAACTGTATTGGGTGAAGGAGCAGCTTTAATGCTTCTTGAGGATAGTAGCAAAGCCAAAAAAAAGGATATTTTAGCAGAAATTGTTGGATATGGCTGCAGTATGGATGCTTATGCTCTAACTGACCCCGATCCATCAGGCAAGCATCTAGCAAAGGCGATTGCCTCAGCCCTTAACGATGCAGGGCTTCAACCCTCTGAGATTGACGCTATTCATCTGCATGGAACAGGCACAGTTAAGAATGCGCCTGCCGAATATCAGGCACTTCTACAAATATTTGGGGATAGAGCATCAGAGATTCCTGTCTATTCTATAAAGGGACAAATTGGACATCTTATAGGTTCGTGTACTGCCGTAGAAATACTTGCCGTGCTACACTCAATAGAGAAGCAGGAGATTCTACCAACAGTCAATTTTGAAATTACAGATCCCAATGCACCACTATATGTTGTTAAAAATAAACCATTGTCACTACCTATAAAATACCTGTTAAAGGTGAATGCCTCGTTTGGAGGACATAATACAGCTTTAATATTTAAAAAACCTAACTAAACTTATAATGGGAAAAATTGTAATTACAGGTGCAACATCAGACATTGGATGGGCAATTGCAAAAAGAGTCTCATCATTAGGGAAACCTATGCTGTTGCAGGGAACTGGTAAAGTGACCCCCAAACTTGACGACCTGAAAACAGAGGCTCGCTTTGTAGCAGCCGACTTCTCCTCTTCAACTGATCTGGAGATGTTTATTGCAGAACTGCAGGATGTAGATATCTTGATTAATGCGGCAGCCTGTACCATTACCGAACTGTTGCCACAGATGGAAGAAAGCTCAATAGAAAAGATGATTGCAGTAAATATTTTAGCACCTATAAAAATATGTAAAGCTGTAATACCACAGATGTTAACAAAAAGAGATGGAGTAATTATAAATATCAGTTCAGTGACAGCCTCAAAAGTATATCGCGGACAAAGTGTCTATGGCGGGAGCAAAGCCTTCATAGAGGCCTTCACAAAAGGTATTGCAGCAGAGTATGGAGCCAGAGGAATCCGCTGTAACTCTGTAGCCCCAGGAAATATAAACTCAGGCACATTAAAAATATTATCATCTATAGCCGCCGACAAAGTTGCAGAATCTAATGCTATGAAGACATTTGGTGAACCAAAAGATGTAGCCAACTTAGTTGAATTTCTCTGTAAAAAGGAAAATTCATTTATTAACGGCACTACAATACATCTAAATGGTGCCCACTGGCTAGGTGTTTAGTATAAAGGAGATAAATTTATACTTTGTGAAGAGTCAAAAGTCTTATAGTTTTTGATGAAAACCGAACATTTCCTCGTTCCAGCGCTTGTTGCTAATCGGCTTCGCCTCTTTGTCGAACATCTCTTGATCAAAGTTATATATCCTGTTTTTCAAAAGCTAGCTATTGCAATGATACGTATCGATACGCAAATTTACGATAATGATACGTGTTTTTGTAAAATTGTGTAGTTTATGGATATTTGGAGAGGAGTGTATGATCTAAAAGAAAAACACTTACCAATAATAATTGATAAGTGCTTGTGTTTTAATGTGATCCGAGCGGGATTCGAACCCACGACCCACAGCTTAGAAGGCTGTTGCTCTATCCAGCTGAGCTACCGGACCATTCTTTTTTATTCAGGATGCAAAAATACTGTATTTATCAGAATAAAAAAAATATAATTAAAAAATGAATGAAGTTTATAATATACCTTGTGACATCATTGCCTTAGCCACTTTTATAAATCCTGCAATATTTGCACCTTTTGGATAGTTTATATAGCCATCGTTTTCGGTTCCGTATTTTACACAGTTTTCATGAATATTGGCCATAATCCATTTAAGCTTTTCATCTACTTGCTCCGATGGCCAACTTAAGCGTTCTGAGTTTTGTGTCATTTCGAGTCCGGATACTGATACTCCACCTGCATTGGCTGCTTTACCAGGTGCATAAAGTATTTTATTATCTATGAAAACGTCGATCGCTTCAGGTGTGCAGGGCATATTTGCACCTTCTGTAACTGCGGTTATACCGTTCTTGATAAGCATCTCCGCATCTAATCGGTCAATTTCGTTTTGGGTTGCAGAAGGCAGGACAATATCTCCCTTCTCGTTCCAAGGACGGGCTCCGGGTATATATTTACAGCCAAACTCTTCAGCATACTCTCTTATTCTTCCTCTATAAATATTTTTCAGCTTCATAACAAACTGTAACTTCTCTTCGTCAATACCATTGGGATCATAAATATATCCATCGGAGTCTGATAGAGTTACAGGAATAGCACCAAGCTGTATAAGCTTCTCACAGGTATATTGAGCAACATTGCCTGAGCCCGACACAAGGCACTTTTTACCTTTGATATCAATACCTCTGGTTTTTAGCATCTCAAGCAGGAAATAGACATTTCCGTAACCTGTTGCTTCAGGACGTATTAATGATCCTCCAAATTCTCGTCCTTTGCCGGTGAAGGCTCCGGTAAACTCTCCTACCAGCTTCTTGTATTTGCCAAACATATAACCTACTTCACGCCCACCTACCCCAATATCTCCGGCTGGAACATCAGTATCAGGACCAATAACACGCCACAAACCTTCTACAAAAGCTTGACAGAAACGCATAACTTCGGCATCTGACTTTCCACGAGGAGAAAAATCTGAGCCTCCTTTGGC
>CAZURM010000009.1:30860-42270 GCA_964622945.1 uncultured Proteiniphilum sp. | reverse complement strand
GTTGTAAAAATAACTTATATTTTTTACTGCTCGGTTTATTTGAGGGCTAATATAGTCCCCATGCGTCATATTCAAACAGATAATAATAATTTTTTCCTATTTGCTTATGTTTTGACAGTTGCTTAATTACATTGGATTTTCCGGAACCCCATTCACCTTCAAGCCCAATGATATTTGAGGACTCATTATTAGTTGAGTTGTCGCTATTGCTAATATGTTGTGCGATAGCATCAACAACTCTTTCGTGCGATTTGCCTTCAAACTTATCTTTACCACATGGTTTGTTTGAGATAAATCTTGGGTAACTTTGTGCTTGTTTGTTTTTTGTGTTTTCCTTTTTTGTGCACCAACTCATGATATTAATCTTTATATTAAAATGTTACTGTTTGAAAGTAGAGTAAAGATATAATTTTTTTGTGAAATTAGCTTTTTAATATCTACTTGTTTGCATTGTCCTTAAGCACTTAACAATATGTGTTTTTTTATTGTTAGGATAGTACATTAGCAAATTTTGTGTTTTGAACACATTCTATTACTTGTTTTAAGAAGAATAATCATTTCTTAATTTAAGGATGATTGCCAAAGGGTAGAGAATATCAAATATAGTTGATAACTCAATCTCCACAACACCATTAGCATAGCTATATTGCTTGACAAGACTCAATACATCACCTTTGATAGCACCTATTGAAGCAGGTGACTTTGAAACAGCAACTACATGTTTTCGGAATTTATCAAATTGACTAAAACTACTAAACTTAACGGAATAAAAATCCTCATTTGTCTTTTGATAAATCACTTTCCACTGTTTATGAAATTCTGTGAGTATTTCTTTGATTCTTTTTTCTCTCTGTAAAAAGTAATCTCCCATTAACTCAATGTTATAATTGTAAAGCTCTGCTTCTACTGTCCGAACCCGGTTAATTGAAATATGTTCAGCAATGTTAAAGTCACAGTTGATCTTTTCATTTCTAACAAGGTAATTAATATTCTCTTTTATTGTTTCTCTTAATGAGCTCACTATAAGCAAAATTGGAGCATCTATTAGTTTATTTCGAGCATCTTGATAGAATTCTGATCTCTGAAGTTTGCCTAATATTTCTTCGCAATGATAATCTTCACAGGAAGAGAAGTATTTCAATATTTTTCCAGATAAATCTAAATTATTTTCATATTTATTGTCTACTTGGTATTGATTAATAATGTCCTTAAACTTTTGATATATTTGTCTATGGTTTTCATTCTCTTCTAAATTTAGAGGAGTATAGGTTTGAGCTTCTGTATATCCACTAGATTCATAATCAAATTTCCTTTTACATATATTAAATATTTTTTCTTGCATATAAATATTTAATAAGAATTCATCTACATTATAGACAATATTCATATTCCAGTTTGTATTATAACTTCTTATTTCATCAATTGATTTGTTTTCAAAAATATATTTGGCGAATAATAAATCTTCGCTTGCTTGCTGAAGAACTTCCTCCCGTTTCTCCTTACTTATCTTAGTAGGAAACTCATTAGCTATTAAAATCTCTTTTACGTCTTGTAATTCTTGTTGAACTGAACCCTGAATATATGTAAGGTCAGTGATAACATGTTCAATTGTAAGTCTATCGTCAGAAGCTTGTTTTATCATGCTTTCAACCAAGTTATCCAATGGAAAATACAGTGGGTAATAGTCAGCAATAACTCTAAAATTGGTTCCGGCTGGATTTTGCTTAGTAAAGCATTCATTTAAAATTAACCCAAAAGAATATATGTCAGCAGATTTTCCTATGTTTTTTGCATTACCTCTCAGCTTTTGTTCAGGAGCTAAATAGTTTCGATTGGCTAACAGATCCCTTGATTTTGTTTGTGTCGAATCTTTGAAATGAGCGATCCCAAAATCAGCAAGAACTAATTTGTTCCCTTCAATTAGTATGTTTTCAGGTTTTATATCTCTATGTATAATTCCTTTATTATGGGCGCACCTTATAGCTTTACTTAATTGCATAATGTAATTAAGCAGCATTTGGGTGTCTTTAACGCCCTTGATGATCTCCCTGAAATTACTTGTGTAAAAGGGCATGATATAGTACTGTATTCCTTTATATTCTCCGTCAGCTATAACTTGGATGATGTTTTCATGGTTATTTACTTTGCAGAATTCAAGTTCCTTGTTAAATCTTTCGATTTTAGATGTATCTGTAGAATAAAGGAATTTTATAGCATAGTAATCATTTGCGGCTTTAGCTTTCCAGACAACACCGGCACCGCCTTGCCCACATTGTTCAATTAAGCGATACTCTACATCATCACGTTGGATATTGTCATTTTTGTTTAGTTTAGGTTGTTCTTTTCCCATGGTTGATTTGTTTTTTTAGTAAAATAACTTTTTCCAAATAGTGCAATTTGTTTTCAAATGTAACTTATTAAATAAACTTTTCAAGTGTTATGTGCTTATCCTTGTGATTAGATATCTTGAGGATAAAGCAAAAATACTTTGTCTTTAAAAGCCATCTAATGCAACCCTCCGCCATCAAGAGCCAAAATTAAAAATCAATTCATAAACGATTTATATTTGCCAATACAGCTCACGCTCAATTTGCAGTAATTAATCCCAGCAATATTACTCAAAACATTACAATGCTTTAAAGTCATTAAATCACCTAGTAAAAGATACTATTAAAGCAAAAACAAATCAAAGGATAAAAGTAAATAATTCTTGCTAAATTACCTCAAATTCAAAATCATAAGAAGTAGATCTTCCTGCTCCCTTTCGTACAAAAATATTTTTATCAACCAACTCTTGCAAATCACGTGTTGCAGTAGATTTTGTAGTCTTATTTTTAGAAACATACTTCTTAGCTGTCATACCACCTTCAAACCCTAATATACCTTGATTAAACATTTTATTGATTGCTTTTTGTTGTCGTTCATTTAACTCGTTATTTTATCGATCATAGAACTCTGTTTTCTCTCGTACAAACTGTGCAACTAATACTGTTTCTTTTAAACCCTGTATTAATATCTGAATTGAATATATCAACCATTCTGTCACCTCTAAACTACGTTGTGCTTTCTTAATCTCATTGTAATAAGTGCTTTTATTCTTTTCGATGTAAGTAGACAAACTAATAAACAGAGAACTCTGTAGTTTTTCTGCTAGCACTTTCTCGGCAATACATAGTCTGCTAAACCTAAGTTCATCATAAAAGATGACATCACATCTTCTCGGCTAAAATACTCTCCTTCAATTTCAGAAGTTTTAATTGCTTCTGACAACATTACTTGTAATGAGCCGATTAATTGTTTTAATCGGCTCATTTAAAACTTCATCTCATTTTCCACAGTATCATATATATTAAAGAAAGTACAGAGAAACATAATGAGTTTTGAAAGAGTTTGGGGTTGAAGGAAATTTAATTATAATATTACTGTTAATAATATGATTATTGTTTAGAATTTTGGAGATTATAATATTATCTACTATGTATCTGAAAATGAATATAATTGATTATTTTTGGAAATGACAATTTAAAAGGTACCATATGGCTAAAAAAGCAGGTCTATCAGAATCAGTAATTCTAAGAGATGAATTTAAACGTAAGTTCAGTTTATGGGAGCTGTATCGTTCATTTGTTTTTACTCCAAGGGCGATATCAAAGCTAATTGAAAATCGTAAAAGCAAATTAGTTGACAATCATTTCGTAGAGCGTTTGCAGTTAGCTGTGACCGAAGTAAATGGTTGTGCAGCTTGTTCATATCAGCATACACAAATGGCACTGCAACAAGGCATGAGTAATGAGGAGATAATCAGTTTTTTGAGTGGAGAAAGTAGTTTCATTAAGCCAGAAGAGGCAAAAGCAATAATGTTTGCACAACACTTTGCCGATTCAAGAGGATTTCCTAAAAAAGACACTTACGATTCTATTGTAAAAGAATATGGTGAAAAAGAGGCAGATATAATTCTTTCGGCATGTCAAGTTATGATTACAGGAAACATGTACGGAATACCCTTTAGTGCATTTCTTTCTAGACTTCAAGGGAAACCTTACAAAGGTAGTTCATTGTTTTATGAATTAGGAGTGCTTATTGTAGGTATTTTATTTTTACCCATTGCAATTATTCATGGATTGTTAAGAGGTTTGGTTGGATTGTCAAATAGAAGACTTGATAAAAGCTAAACAGATGAGCAAGACGGATTTAGAAGTGAGTAAACCCAACCTATTAGTATGAAATAATAGTAGTCATGACAACTAAAAAACCGTTCAAACTGAGAGAAATAATAGGCGAGGACTTTTAGTGCAAAATTCAATCAAAGCACTTCACCCGCCTGCTAACGAAAAACTACTCGTTAGCTGCTGTTTTGTTAGTCTGTTTTTATTATTTCCTCAACCCATTCAAACAATTCCTCTAAATCATAGTCGCCTGAATGCGGTGTTTCCCAAGGCAATTCCAGATTTACGTCATAGCCTTCATTTTGCAATTTCGTAGCCAGTAGAACAGGTGTAGCCAGAGAACAGTCTTTATCAATTGTTCCGTGTCGGATACGCCAGTGTTTGGCTGTCGCTGCTCCGTTAGTGCCGATATAATACATAGGATTCATCATTTTTACAATTTGGTAATCTGCCAATGTGCTTTGTGTAATGCTATTTTCTATACCGAATTTGGTAAAATGTTGTGCAGGTATTTTTTCCGTTCCAAATAAATCATTTTCAAAGGAAGATACATCAAGACCGTCAAAGGCAGGCGGTAATTTCATTCGCAAGGTGTATTGTACATATTTTGTGAAATCCATTGCTATCACTTGGTTATTTTCTATCGTAAGCCAGTTGAACGATCTTAAATCATTGCCATTATCAATTGCTTTTTGAGCGGATGCAATAATGTAAGAAGCCACCAAATCGCGGAAACTGCCATTGCCATTTTCATCCAATATTAAGGCATTTCCATTTTTGTCTTTTAAATTCAACGAATTGATATAATCGGGAAATAAAGAATTCAGTTTATCAGAAATGGCAATTTCTTCAGCCGTAAGCGTTTCCATAATTTCTTGGCGTTCTCCATTGTAATTCAACATCTTCTTGTAGTCTTTAGCTTCGCCAAATTGCCATTCATAAGCTATATCAGCATTATCGAGGTTAGTAATCGGACAATAAGCCGAAACTGCAAAAATATCGTCCGATGTATCTGCAGCTCCCAATTTTTTCAGGTAAGGTTCATAATCTTTATGGTTGCCCGAAGCCCCGAGCAAAGTCGAAACCGCACCACCTGCACTTGTGCCGTTGGAAATGATTTTAGTTGCATCTCCCGGCATTGTTTGATCGTTGTGTTTTAAGTAGCGAACTGCAGCTTTCAAGTCCACAATGACAGCAGGTGCTTTCCCGTAATAAACGCCTGTGCTGTCTATCAAGGTTCGCCCTCTTGCTCCGGGAGAAGCAACTACATAGCCTTTACTCAACGCAACGAGAATGGTGTTTGGAGTGCCTCTTCGTTGGTTGATTTCAGCCAAACCTGCTTCGGCTGGCCTATATCCGCCTACATTGTTTGGGAAGAAAATTGGAGCATTTTCTGCATTGTAATTTCATATAGATTCGCTTTCGTAATATTCTACAGGAACATAGAAATTAAGACTTTGATATTTTGTATCAACCGGGTTTGCCACATATACAATGTTTTTGTAGGCACGAAATGAAATGGTTTTACCGTTTACTTCTGCAGTTTCAACTGTGAAGTTTTCGGCATTAAAATCCAAAGTGCTTTCTGGGCTTGTGGCACAACTCATTAAAATAATCACTGAAAGAATCATTATTAATTTATTCATTTTTTGTCTATTTAGATGTGTTGATTTTTTATTTATTTTCCTGCACTTGTATAATTTGAATCGTACCAAGAATTCATTACAGAAAATAGTAAAGGAGAAAACACATCTTCTCCAACTACAAATTTTTCTCCATAAGTCAAGATAGTTCCTTTAATGGCTAATCGTTCTCTTTGCACGGTCTAAAATTTCTACTAACAGTTTGGATATTGCCGAAGGCGGTTATTTTTAGCACAAAAGCTCAATCGAAGCGATTTACCCGCCTTTCGTTCAAACCGACTGTTATGATAGTTTTCATTTCTCATTATCTTGATTTCTGAATTTGAAATAGTTTTCCCTTTCAAAGTCTTTATATTTCAAAATTCTATTCTTATTGAAACGAAATTCATTAGTTAAATTATTTCGTTCCTCTTGTAAAGCATTTCTCTCACCAAGAAGTTGTTCTATATGAAATTTTGCATGTTCATTTTCTTCCAATTCATAGTTTTTGTTTTTCAGAGAATTGATATGTTCGGTTAGTAACTCTATGTCATTGTCTATGTGTACTATTTTATTTCTTAGTTCTTCATTAATAAGTGATAATTTCCTTTGACGACTTAGATTTAATTTTTCTAATTCTCTCATTGTTTCTAGTTCAGCTCGTTTCAAAGCTTGAATTTCCTCAATCGCTTTTTGATTGATTTTTTGTTTCAAATAGGTTTGTCCATAACTAATAAATCTCTCTGACGAATACATATGAAAGCTAGCATTTGCCTCTTTCTTTATTTCTTCAACTAGTTCTTGGCGTGGCCCCATTATTCTTCCATCTTTAATTTTCCACCACCAGTCGATTTTTCGCTCATCAGTGACTAATATTACACCTTTATTAAGTTCCTTTGCCTTTAGTATAACTTGCTTCCATAGGACTAAATCTCCATATTTTCTATTTCCTTTTTTGTTCTTTTCATCCTCGAAGCCAGGTGGTATTTTGTTTTTAAACCTTTCCTCACCCTCATTAAATATTAAATCTAACTCTTTTTGGGTGAATGGGGTAGTAATTCTATTCTCAAACAATTCTGAAATGATTCCATAAACGGGATCATCTTTTAGGTAATTACAGTATTCCTTGATACTATTCTTTACTTCGGAAGTAACATCATTTAAAACGCTTTTTAATTCTCCATCTACTTTGTCTGAAAAAAAAGGCGGTTTACTAGTAGACTGTAAATCTTGTTGAATCTGCTCGATTTTATTTAAAAATTCTTTATAAGTATTTTCCTGTTCAACAATAACCTCATATCTATTTTTGTTATATTCAAGAGCAGCTTGATGTGGTAAGTAAATCTGTTGGGAAAATTGTTCAATTAGTTGCAGAATTGTCTTTCTTGTTTCTTTTGAATATCTGTAAAGATTTAATAGTACATTAGTGTCAAACATAATAATACCATTCTCCCAAATTTGATTGAGTTCATCTTCTGTTTTTCTGTAATATCCTGGAAATAGTTCTTTCATCGATTATTCTTTTTAATTATGCATTACGTTTGACCAGCTTGCCGAAGTGGCGGTTTTTTATCGATGAACTTCAATCGAAGAGGGAACTTTCAATTTATCTAAAATGGTCAATCGAAGCCGTTTACCCCGCCATTTTGGCAAACTGGATGTTATAGCCAGCAATTCTTCTTTTTATATGATATTTATAAAGTCTTGAAGCATTTCTGAAAACTCATATCTAATCGTTCCATTATCATTATATTCTTCAACCTCTCTGATTTGTTCAGCAGTCATTTTTGTCCAGAAAATCTCAAGAATTTGAGATTTTTTAGTTGCTGTTTCATTGGCAATAAGAACTTTAGCATCACAAACATCAGTAAGATTAAAAGTGCTATCTTCAGCTAGACCTAAACAATCAAAGTGAATGTAATTCTCAGGCTCTCTTTTTCTAGTTATATAAGCTTTAATGCCTTTTTTTCTTAATTGTTCAATAGCCTCACTATTTTTATGTTCTTCGTTAGTTCCTTTATCAGAGTCTAGTAATACACAATAAGGAATTTGAAATTGGTCAATTAATTTTAGAGTTTGCCAATGTTTTAAATTATAGTAACCTCCTACTGGGACAATTGCAATTCTTTTTTCTTGAAAAGTATGGGTTAAATAACCAGCATTTTTTAGTGTTTCAGCTGTATGATTAATAAAAGTAACATCGCTTTTCCCTTCTACCAATAGTATTGCTGTTGCATTTTTAGGTATTGGATCTGGTAAAACTCCTAGTGCTAATGCAACTTTTTCAAAAACATCTTCTGTGCCTAGTTCAACACTTCTGTCATCATCAGTTTTTTCAATAAACCTTAAGCTGTCTAAATGTAAAAGACCTGCTAAAGCAGGAGTGTGGGTAGTTAAAATAATTTGTGAATTACCTGAATTTGCTAATTCCATAAAAGCTTGAATTAACATTTCTTGGTGGTCTGGATGTTGTGAGGTTTCGGGCTCTTCAAAAGCAAATATTATTTGATTATTTTGATGTTCATTTCTTAATCTTTCCGCTTCTGCACGAAAAAAATTTAATAGTATTAATCGTCTAACGCCACTTCCTCTCTTATTAATAGGGATATTATCTTCCGAGTTTATTGTTAATTTAAATTGAGAGTCAAATTTGGGTTCAGTCTTAAATTCAGGGATTAACTCATTAGCCAATTCTGGAGACATTTCTTTTAATTTTGCTAAGGTGCGATTAGCTGTATCAATTGCTTTATTTCTAACTTCATTCTTTATATGTTCTATTTCTATAGTTAATTCTGCTAAGGCTTGCTGAACAGCAAGTTTCATTGGATCTGTTACTTCTTTGTCATCATCTTTACTTTGCCTGTCAGATTGAAAGAGAGCATAAATTGGTAAATAGTTTCTTAATGTGTTATAAACCTTTTTGGTATCCTCCTTATCCACCAACAATTCAATTCTTGATAGTTCTAGGTTATCGAAATGAGTCCAAATCGCTTGTCTTATTGTTGAATTAATATTACCATTATAATCTTCTTGTGGTATATTTAAACTGTTTGCTCTAGTTTTCAACTCCGATCTTTTGAGCTCTAAAAGGTCATTGGCATTATCGATAGTCGGATGATTACATATTATATAAACTTTTTCCTTAGGTTTAGCGGCGGTTGCAGAAAAGACTTTCTTAATTTCTAATTGATTATTTTTATTCAATAAGTATTCATTAGCTAAGCTTGTGGGTGCAACGGTGTCTATAACTATTTCATTTGGATAATCAGAGAAAATACAAGTGATTTCTATTTTATTATTATCAGCGTTTATATTTAAGTCTTCTCTTTCACAAACAACAAGTGAATTATTGAAAAATATTTCTAAAGCTTCAAGCACTGACGATTTCCCTGCATCATTTTTACCTATGAAAGCAGTTAAGTTAGATATAGGAATAGTTGTTTCAGTTCTATAACCTCTAAAATTTTTAATTCTTACTTCTTTTAATATCATATTTTGTATTTTCTGTATGTTGGCTATAACGTTTTGATTTACACAACTCCTATTCAAAACACTCGCAAACACATCCAATATTAGAACATATTGCTAAGCCAGTAAGATATTAGATATTACTTTTCAAAGATAATAAATAATCTCTATTTTTAGACATATTAACAAAAAAATACAAACAAAACTTTCTTTATATTAAGATGATACTTAAATGATAGCGGGTAATAGTCGAGAATCTATATAAACACAAAAAAACCGTTCAAATATTTAAATTTGAACAGTTTCTATATTTTTTGTCTCCTTTTTGTCTATGACTGTGCCGATTCTGTGCCGATTGGCTTTTGTAAATTTCTGTAATGTAGGCTAACAGCCATTTATAGAACTTTCAGCGGAGAGGGAGGGATTCGAACCCCCGGAAGCTCACACTTCAACGGTTTTCAAGACCGCCGCAATCGACCACTCTGCCACCTCTCCTTTGTTAATTTTTTATTTACTACACTTGATTTATCTTAAAAATCGAGTGCAAAGGTATAATTATTTATTAAAAGAAAAAAGGTTAATTCATAAAAAATTTATCTGATTTAAAAAAATCAATATTTCATTGTATCTTTGTATCATTATGTGTGTTGTAAAATTCTTTAATACAGACCATAATCATTTTTTTCTACTTCAATTCAAAAATAATATATTATCAGATGCTATTTACCGAACTACCCTTAACAGATTCACTTTTAGAAGGCCTGGATGCAATGAATTTCAAAGAGACTACGCCTGTGCAGGAGCAGGCAATTCCAGTGATCTTGAATGGTAAGGATGTTATTGCCTGTGCACAGACAGGCACAGGTAAGACTGCTGCTTTTTTGCTTCCTCTTTTAAATAATCTGCAGACTGATAATCATGAAGAAAGTAAGGTAAACGCTATTATCATGGCGCCTACGCGAGAGCTGGCTCAACAGATTGATCAGATGATGGAAGGATTCTCATATTATACTCCATTTTCTTCTGTAGCTGTTTATGGTGGTAATGATGGCGAGGCTTGGGATATTCAAAAAAGAGGGTTGCAGACCGGTGCAGACGTAATTATTGCTACACCGGGGAGGTTGTTGTCGCACATCAATCTATATAATATAGACTTTTCAGGTATAAAATATTTCATTCTGGATGAGGCGGATAGAATGCTCGACATGGGGTTCTATGATGATATAATGAAAATTGTGAAGCTATTGCCTAAAGATCGTCAAACGGTGATGTTTTCGGCTACAATGCCGCCCAAAATACAGCAGATGGCGAAAACTATTCTCACTGACCCTAAGGAGATTTCTATTGCTGTTGCTAAGCCGCCTGAGTCAATCATTCAATCGGCATATATATGCTATGAAGAACAGAAAATTGAGATTCTGAAACTTCTGTTCAAAAATAAAAAGCCTAACAAGGTGATTCTTTTCTCAGGGAAGAAACTGAAAGTAAAAGAAATCACCAAGATACTCCGTAAGTTGAATCTGTCGGTAGGTGAAATGCATTCAGACCTTGATCAGTCTCAGCGTGAACATATTATGCACGAGTTTAAGAATGAAAGGGTTGACATACTTGTGGCGACTGACATAGTGTCACGTGGTATTGATGTTGATGATATAACACTGGTGGTAAACTTTGATGTACCTTACGATGTTGAGGATTATGTACATAGAATAGGTCGCACAGCGCGTGCCGGTGATTCGGGTATGGCAATTACATTTGTTGCACCTGAGGAGCAATATTTGTTTGAACAGATAGAGCAGTTCCTTAAGAAAAATATTTATAGGATACCTGTACCCGTAGAGCTTGGTGATACACCAGAATATAATCCTAAAAAAAATAGAAGGGAAAGAGGGGTAAAGAGACATTCATCAAGCAAGAGGGAATTTGCAAAGAAACAAGAGGTTGATAAAACAGGGGGAAGTAATAAAAAAGATAGGCCTAAAAGAACTCGTAAAACTGTAAAAAAGAGGTTGGATGCTGAGACAAAAGAACAAAACACTGAGAAAAGAATACAAGATATTGAGAGAAAGACCTCAAAGCCAAATAATGAAAATAGTCCAATAAATAAACGGACTCCTTCAAATAATGAAGAAAAGGGCGGTTCTGATAGGAGTG
>CAZURM010000009.1:0-30760 GCA_964622945.1 uncultured Proteiniphilum sp. | reverse complement strand
ACAGGAGTGATAAAAGCAACAAGAATTACAGAAAAAACAAACAGAGTCTAGAGAATAGTGAACAACAGCAGTCGACAGCACATAATAGTTCAACTAAACCGAAGGAAAATATAAATCCTAAAGAGAAAATTGAAAGAAACAAAACATCAAATTATGATGTTACGAAAGAAAATAAGCCTATTGAATCTAAAAACAAAAAACTGGTTAAGAAAAAAAGAACCTATACTACTGACAACATTGACTCCAAGAAGAATATAAACTTCACGAAAACAGATTCTAGGGAAACTGAGAACGTAAAGCAAGTCAAAAAGAAAGATAGTAAGAAAAAATGGAACTGGTGGCCTTTTGGTAAAAAGTGAGAAGTTATGCTGTACTTTACTACTTTACAGCACTGCTTCATTTTCGAGCTTCACTAACTCCATTCCAGCAATAATAGCTTGCTCATTTACAGGTAATAGATAGTGATGACGCTCAGGAAGAGTTACCTTAAGCCCCTTCATAACATTCTCTGTTTTAATCATTGGAGAGACTTTTAGTAGTCCTCCCAAAATTATCATGTTAAAGACTTTAGTATTCTCCATCTTAATAGATTCATCCATTGCATCTACGCGATATACATTTATGTCTGTGCGTTGTACCTTTTTATTTATACCGTATCCATCGTAAATCAATACCCCACCTGGTTTAACCTTATCCTCAAACTTATCTAATGAAGGTTGATTTAGTACAATAGCAATATCATATTTATTTACAACAGGTGAGCTGATTGGTTCATCCGAAATGATTACTGTAACGTTTGCAGTTCCACCTCTTTGTTCTGGTCCGTAAGCAGGGAACCAAGATACTTCTTTGTCTTCCATAATACCGGAATAGGCCAATATCTTGCCCATTGACAATACACCTTGACCACCAAAACCTGCAATTACAATCTCTTGTAGCATTAGTATATAATTAAAGTTTTTAAACGTTTTTCAAGTCTCCAATTGGGAAAACAGGAAACATATTCTCCACCATCCAGTCATTTGCCTTGGCAGGAGTCATTTTCCATCCTGCGTTACAAGTAGAGACAACCTCTACAATTGAAGTTCCCTTATTCTTCATAGAGTTTTCAAAAGCGAGTTTAATCATTCTCCTTGTCTTTTTTACAGCGGCAGCAGTGTGAACGCTTGTACGTGTAGCTAGACAAACACCATCAAGTTGTGCCAGCATATCAAGTATCTTAAGAGGACTACCCATTGTTTGCGAATCGCGACCAAAAGGACTTGTTGATGTTTTCATCTCATCAAGGGTCGTTGGTGCCATCTGTCCGCCGGTCATTCCATAAATTGCATTGTTAATGAATATAATGGCAATATTTTCTCCACGGTTTGCAGTATGAATTGTTTCTGCTGTACCGATAGCTGCTAAGTCGCCATCACCTTGATAAGTAAAAACCATCCTGTCGGGCAACAAACGCTTTGTTGCTGTGGCTAAAGCAGGTGCACGCCCATGAGCAGCTTCCTGCCAGTCGATATCAATATAGTTGTATGCAAAGACGGCACAACCGACTGGTGCTATACCTATTGTTTTCTCCTGCAGTCCCAGTTCTTCTATAACTTCTGCAATCACCTTATGCACCACTCCATGTGAACAACCAGGACAATAGTGCATATGGGTATCGTTCAACAGATTAGGCTTTGCATAAACAAGGTTTTCCGGACTTACAATATCTTTTGTACTCATATGATTATATTATCTTATTTTTTACTGAATCTATAAATCAGGTAGAATATTATTGCTGCTCCTCCAATCCACCATGTGAGCTCCATATTCCCTTCAGAAGAGAAATAAACTATAATTGTTGCAATAAATGCTAACAGGAAAAGTAACAAAAACAAGTTTCTTATTTTAAGATTCATGACGTAAGATTCTTTATTTGACAATTTTTTCTTTCAGTGCTTCAAGAACACCATCAGGAGTTGGAACTATACCACCTAAGCGACCGTAATGTTCAACTGGTATCTTGCCGTTAACTGAAAGTCGAACATCTTCAACCATCTGACCGGCGTTTAGTTCCACAGTAAGCATTCCTTTGACCTTATCGGCGTATTCAAATAACACCTTAGTGGGAAAAGGCCATAATGTTATCGGTCGGATTAATCCAACTTTAATACCTTCTTCGCGTGCCATCTCAATGGCTTTAAGACAAATACGAGCAGCTGAGCCAAATGCAACTATTATATAATCAGCATCATCGCACTTTACTTCTTCGTAACGAACCTCGTCTGCTTCAATCTGGCGATATTTTGCCTGAAAACGAAGATTATTTCTCTCCATACAGGCAGAGTCGAGCTCAAGCGAAGTAATAACATTAGGTCCTCTGTCGGGTGTCTTACCTAAAGTTGCCCAAGGGCATTGTTCACGAATCTCCTGCTCTGTTCGTCTGCGTTTAAATTCAGGAAGTCTCACCTTCTCCATCATCTGGCCAATAACTCCATCAGTAAGAATCATTGCAGGATTACGATATTTAAAAGCAAGCTCGAAGCCAAGTCCTACAAAATCAGCCATCTCTTGCACTGAATTAGGAGCCAGTGTGATAAGTTTATAGTCGCCATGTCCCCCACCCTTCACTGTTTGAAAGTAGTCTGCCTGCGACGGCTGAATGGTTCCTAAACCAGGACCACCACGCTCTACGTTAACAATGAGACAAGGCAGTTCAGCACCTGCCATATATGAAATTCCTTCCTGTTTAAGGCTTATGCCGGGACTGGAAGAAGAGGTCATGGAATATTTGCCACATGATGCTCCACCATATACCATGTTTATTGCAGCTACTTCACTCTCTGCTTGCAACACTACCATGCCGGTTGTATTCCAAGGAGCTTCTGCCATTAGGGTTTCAATTATTTCAGATTGAGGAGTGATAGGATAACCAAAATAACCATCAACACCACAGCGAATTGCTGCATGTGCAATAGCTTCGTTCCCTTTCATCAAAAATATCGCTTCTGACATACTTTTATTTTTATCAAAGGATTATTGGATAGAAAAAATTAACCGATTCTCTTTTTGTAGACTGTTAGGCATGCTTCCGGACAAACGTATCCGCAATTTGCACAACCTATACAATCGTCGGGGTTCTTCATATAAACGTAATGATACCCACGATCATTAACTACACGTGGTTCTAGTTCGAGAACATCAGTAGGACATGATACGACACAAAGATCGCATCCTTTACAACGATCTTTATTTACTTCAACATAGCCTATGAATTTTGCCATTATTCGATGGTTTTTTAATTTATGAATGCAAAGATAGCAGTTTTTAATGATTATTTGGTTGGAAAATTATAATAAATTACCAACCAAAAGCTGTATCACTCATCCAGTGTCCATGAACTTTTAACACTTGTTCAATTACATCTCTGGCAACACCCTCTCCTCCCTTTTTGGGTGAAATATATTTGGCGATAGCTTTTATTTCGGGTGCTGCATCGTTTGATGCAACTGGCAATCCTACCTCCAACATAACTTTATAATCCGGTATATCATCTCCAACATATATTATCTCTTCAGGCTTGTATCCTTTTTTAGATATATAATCCTTGTAATCAATCATTTTAATTTCTGATTTCAGATAAATATCATTAATACCAAGAGATTCGTATCGCACCTTTACAGATGGTGAATTACCTCCTGAGATAATGGCAACACCGTATCCACATTTAACTGCCAAGTTTAATGCATAACCATCGTGAATGTTAGCTGTACGCAGAGGTTCGCCTTCAGATGAGAGGTTAATGGTTTGCTTGGAGAGAACTCCGTCGATATCGAAAATAAATGCCTTTATCTTCTTAAGATCGTAATTTATTGCGCTCATTTAGAATATTTATTTATGCTTTTACTTAAAAGTTCGTAAAGTAGTATTAAATCGGAGTCTTCAATTAGTTCAATATGCTTCTGTATAACCGATTCATCATAACGAACAGCTGGTCCTGTTTGCGCATTTATTGGCTCCATTTCCATGACTTTAGCCGCAGTTTCCCGAATCAGTGGTTTCAATATTTCAAAAGGAATATCTTCGTTTTTTAAAATCTCTGAGGCAAGTGTGAACATATGATTGCTAAAATTATTAGTAAAAACGGCTGCCAGATGCAGATAACGTCGTCTCTCACTGTCCATCTGTCTCACATCGTTAGAGATTGATTTAGCAATGTTTTCTAAAAAATGTACAGTTTGATCTTTATCACCTTCAACAAAAATAGGTACTTCATTGAGATTAATTTTACGTTGTTTGCTGAATGTTTGTAATGGATATATAACACCGTGCCCCTCAGATTTATTGGATAATAAAATGTTCATTGGCAGGCTTCCTGAAGTATGAGCCCAAATGCCATCTGTAAAAGACATAGATTCCACTACCTTGTTAAGCACATCATCTTTAACTGAAAAGATATACAAGTCTGCATTGCCTTGAATTGATTTTAAATCGTTTACTGGCTCTGCATTCACCAGTGATGCGAGTAACTGAGCATTATCTAATGTCTTGCTAAATATCTGAATAATATCGTTCCCCGAATTTTTCAGTGCAACCGCTAGGTGAGTAGCCACATTGCCAGCTCCAATTAAAACAATTCTCATACTATATATTTTCTATCACTTTAAGTCCTATTCTTTCAACCCCATACAACGGATCTTCAAGCATTAAATGGCTGATATGCAACATATATATATTTGAAGTATCCAAGACAACAGAGGATTTGTATGGTAACGACAGTTGATATAATCCAGCTGTACCACCCCCCAACCATTCGCCATAATCACCTGCCAGACGGGTATATAGCGTGTCGTATAAAAATATTGAATCATTGAGGTTATGTTCAACTTGCAACCAAATATCCTTAAAGGGATAAACGTCAGCAGTAGTAAGCTCTATAGAAAAATCATGAAGTGCAATAGGATTGAATTTTATTGAATCCATAGTGAAGGTTAACACACTATCGCGATGCCATATTCCTCGGTTTATTTGATTATAACTGAAATAAACCTCCCCCTTAGAGCAGGACACTAAAGATAAAAATAGCACTATGGCTAATAAATTAAGGATTTTTTGATTCATTATCACCAGAAGATTTACTATTTCTCTGATTTCTATTTTTTATGTTACCTGAGTTTCTTCTTCTAGGCTTTCTTTTTTTCTGTTTTCTGCTGCGTTTAGTATTATCAAAACGGGTTATACTGTGATCTTCAAGGATATCATTATTTGAGATAGTGTCCTTTGATACTTCATCTTGATTTTCTGATTCAAGATGAATAGGCTTTTCACCCTTATTATTTAGTGCAATAATTTCATGAGCACGTTCTTTAGTTATGGTAACCTGTTTCGTACTACCATTTTTATTTGTTGAATAGGTAATCAAACCTGCCAGTATATCAGTTTTAAAGTGGAAATAGTCAGCATCCTTCGTATGCAGGACAATCTCCTGAGAAGGAAGACTTCGCTGTGCCTCAACGTACATATCAACCTCATAGTTCATACAGCATTTGAGCTTACTACACTGACCTGCCAACTTCTGTGGATTAATTGAAATATCTTGACAGCGAGATGAGTTGGTTGATACTGATACAAAGTTGGATACCCAGCTGCTACAGCACATTTCTCGTCCACAAGGTCCGATTCCGCCAATGCGTCCTGCTTCCTGACGTGCACCGATCTGCTTCATTTCAATTTTCACTCTGAATTCTATGGCAAGCACTTTTATTAACTGACGAAAATCTACCCTATCATCTGCTATATAATAGAAAATTGCTTTATTGCCATCACCCTGATACTCAACATCACCAATCTTCATCTGCAAGCCCAGCTCTTCAGCAATCTGACGTGAACGTATCATGGTAGACTGTTCAAGTGCTTTGGCCTGATCATATTTCTCAATATCTGTAGGACGTGCAATCCGATAAATACGTTTTACCCCACCGTTAACATCATCTCGATAGTTATTCTTTTTCATCTGTTTCTCAACCAGTTTTCCGGTGAGAGTCACAGTACCTATATCATGTCCCGGCATCGCTTCTACAGCTACCAAGTCGCCCAGCTCGAGCTTCAGATTATTGCTGTTAATATAGTATCCTTTTCGTGTGTTTTTAAATTGAACCTCCACCATCTTTGTAAGCTCTTGGAACTCGGGAAAATCATGGAGCCAATCATATACATGTAGCTTATTTGAGTGTCTGGTACATCCGTTACAACTCTTTGTATTTCGTACAGTAACCTCCTTTGCAGGAACAATGTCCGCAAGTTTATCTGCAAGTACTTCTTTATTCATATATATAAAATCGCTATTTCGGATTGAAATGCGAGACATTTTTGATTATTAATTAAAAATATAATGCAAGTTACAAATTATTTTTCAAAAGTACTGCTATTTTCTTAAAAGCATAGTTGCCTTCAGACAAAGATCAAGAAAAATAATTCTTGCATTTCCATTTTGAACTATCTGACGATAAGCTAGAGAGAACTCGTTAACAAACTCTTCAATATTTTTCTCATTTATATATGGAGAGAAGCGTTCTCCAAACTCTTTTTCATAGTTATTCATATAAACTATCTCGGGTTCATCAAGGTTATTCACAAAATATTCTCTAAACATACGCATTGAGTAAAGAAGAAAGCTTTTCTGCTTCTCCCTACCAATACCTGCAATTTCATTGGCTGAGTTTTTGATTGTCTTGATATTACCTAATACTGATGATCGCATCATACTTACAAAAAGCTCAAATAAAAAGCGAGTATCTTCTGAAGAGTGAATCATATCAACAGCTTTGGTATAACTACCATTTGCTATATGTGCTATAGAATTGGCCTCACTCAAATCTTTTTCGAAGTTCCTTTGAATGACAGACACCATCTCTTCTTTTCCAATTGAACGTATATTAAGAGGTTGGCAACGTGACCAAATCGTTTGCAGAACATTTTCTCTATCCTCCGAAATAAGTAAAAACACCGTATCACCGGGCGGCTCTTCAATCATTTTAAGAAGCTTATTAGCACAGGATTCATGCATCTTCTCGGGAAGCCAAATTATCATTATCTTGTATTGTGCCTCATAAACTTTAAGGTTTAGCTTACGAATGATATCATCGCTCTCTTTTGAGTATATAACACCTTGGGCATTCTCAGCATTTATGTAGTTAAGCCACTGATTAAGATTAAAATAAGTGTTAAGTGAGAAAAACTCTCGCCATTGCGGCAGGTAGTCATCGCTCACTTTTGATTTTACTACAGGAAATACAAAATGGAGATCTGGATGAACAAGTTTGTCAAACTTTTGGCATGAAGGACATTCTCCGCAAGAATCATTCGTCGTGCGATTACCGCAGTTGAGATATCTTGCATAGGCCACAGCAAGAGGCAGCTTTCCAACACCCTCCGGACCATATATCATAGTTGCATGAGGAACAATACCTTGTCTTACATTCTCGGCAAGATACTGTTTAACATCACTCTGCCCTATCACATCACGAAAGTACATCAATAAATTTCTTTTGCCACTCTATAAACACTTTCAGTAGCCATCAACGAGTAAAAATGAATACTTGGCACCTTTGCTGCAATCAACTCTTTACACTGTTTGGTACACCATTCTACACCCACTTCTACTGCATCAGCATCATTTTTACATTTACGTAACTCTTTCTCTAGTTCTTCAGGTATGTCGGCACGAAATATGCTTGGCAGAACGTTAAGCTGACTCTTAAGATTTATAGGCTTTATTCCTGGGATAATAGGTACTGTTATTCCAGAATCGCGACATCTGTCAACAAACTCAAAGTATCTCCTATTATCAAAAAACATCTGTGTCACAAGATAATCAGCTCCATTATCCACTTTCATTTTAGTGTAATAAATCTCTGATTCCATATTTGGTGACTCCTCATGCTTCTCAGGATAACAGGCCATACCATAGGAAAATGGTACTTCAGGTGGAGTAAACTGTGATCCATCATAAGAAAGTCCTTTATTGAAATAGTTCACCTGATCTTGAAGACCTGTGGCATAAGCATGGCTATCCATTCTCTTTTGCTCAGCATCAAGTTTTTTAGCATCTCCTCTCAACAACAGCAAGTCGGTAACTCCAAGAAAAGATAAGTCAATAAGAGCATACTCAGTCTCTTCTTTAGTAAATCCTTTAGAAATGATATGAGGAATAGCTCTGATTCCATATTTATTTTGTATAGCTGCAGCAATTGCTACCGACCCGGGGCGTTTGCGAACGTTCACTTTATGAAAAACTCCTTTATCATCCTCTTTATAAATATTTTCGCTGTGATGAGTTGTGATATTTATATATTGAGGATTAAACTCTTTCAAACGATCAATTGATTTAAACACCTGATTAATACTATTCCCCTTTAAAGGAGGTAACAATTCAAAAGAGAATGCTGTCTTATCTCTCTTATAAATCAATTCAGAAATTTTCATTTTCTCACACTTAAATTCTTTATTTCACCCTGTTATTATCTCGCATTGTAATTATATCGTAAGTTATAAATCTATATTTACATTTACTAATTTTCAGTGAAAAATGATTTTCAATCATTTAAAAATCGCCCTTATGATATCCATTCCATTTGCATATAATACCAGTAATAACAACAATATCATTCCTGTTGCCTGTGCATATTCCATCACCTTCTGACTTGGCTTACGTCTTGTTATAACTTCATATATAAGGAACATAACATGCCCTCCGTCAAGTGCCGGTATGGGCAAAATATTCATAAATGCGAGTATTACAGACAAAAACGCAGTCATCATCCAGAAGGATTGCCAATTCCACTGTGCAGGAAACAAACTGCCTATGGCACCAAAACCACCTATTGATGAAGCACCCTCTTTAGTGAAGACATATTTAAACTGTGCAACATAATCTTTTAGGGTTTGAATCCCCATCTTTATGCCAGCCGGGAATGACTTAAAGAATCCATATGTTAGCGTATGAGTATTGTATACCATGGCTGCGGGCATTACATAAAAACCAAGTGTCCCTGCTGAATCTAGTTGAACCGTGGTTCTGTATTGTGTACCACTTCTATAATAATCAAGTACTACCTCACTATTGCGATTACTCTCAAGAGCATCACGAAGATCAGTGAATACGGGTGTCGTAACACCATTTACAGCAACTATACTGTCACCCGACATGAGTCCCGCCAAATCAGCAGAGCTGCCTTCCATCGTCTCATAAATAACCGTAGGTATGCGGTAAGTGGCAAAACCTTCTTGATCAGTAAGTAGATTCGACATTAGTCCTTCTTCCATGCTAAGTTCAACTGTTTTTCCATCACGAATTACGGTAACAGTCTTAGCATCTGCCACATCTATCAGTGTGCGTACTCCAAAACGATCTAATTTTTTATTATCAGCCATTAGAAGAATGTCTCCATCCTGAAAGCCTGCATTTTTAGCTGCCCGGCTAAATTCCATACCTTGTGTTATATTTTCAAGTGGCAAATATGTGTCGTTCCAGGTAAAAAGAACCATTGAATATATGATAAACGCTAGGATAAGGTTGAAAAGCACTCCCGCAATCATCACTAGCAATCTCTGCCATGCGGGCTTTGAACGAAACTCCCATGGCTGTGGGGGAAGTGCCATTTGCTCTTTATCCATAGACTCATCAATCATGCCGGATATCTTTACATATCCTCCTAGTGGCAACCACCCAACTCCATATTCAGTATGACTGTTCTTTGGTTTGTATCTAAAAAGAGCAAAGCCTGCATCAAAGAACAGATAAAATTTCTCTACCCTTATTTTGAATAATCTAGCAAAAATATAATGCCCAAATTCGTGTACGATTACTAAAATCGACAAGCTTAAAATTAGCTGTAACGCCTTAATTAAAAATGATTCCATTCAATAATTTTTTCACACAAAACTATGTGTTTTGAATAATTCTGTAACTATCTCTCTTGTTTCGTTATCAGTCTGCAAATAATCATCAAGAGACGGTGTTTTCACAAACGATACTTTTTGTAATGTTTTCTCTATTAAGAGGCTCATCTCCATGAATCCTATTTTTTCCTGAAGAAAAAGTGATACAACAACTTCATTTGCAGCATTTAATATACAGGGCAAATTACCACCCTTTTGTATGGCCTCATATGCAAAAACAAAGCTGGGAAACCTTTCATTATCAGGCTTCTCAAAGGTGAGATACGAAAGTTCTAAAAAGTCTACCTGCTCCACTTCCGTTTTTAATCTTTCCGGATAGCTAAACGCATATTGTATAGGAACTCTCATATCGGGCTGCCCCAACTGTGCAATAATGGATTTATCTTCAAACTGCACCATTGAGTGAATGATAGATTGTGGGTGTATAAGTATCTCTATCTGAGAAGGATCGACACCAAACAGCCATTTGGCTTCAATCATCTCAAAACCTTTGTTCATAAGCGTTGATGAGTCTATTGTTACCTTATCTCCCATATTCCATTTAGGGTGAGCAAGTGCCTGATCTTTTGTCACATGCCGCAACTGCTCTTTTGAGTAGTTTAGAAATGGGCCGCCTGAAGCAGTTAGCAATATCTTTTCGATATTATTACTTCCTTCTCCATTAAGGCATTGGAAAATAGCAGAATGTTCAGAATCGACTGGTAATATTGCTGCTCTTTTTTCTATAGCAAGAGAAGTTATCAGCTCACCTGCAACAACGAGAGTTTCCTTGTTTGCCAAAGCTATAGCCTTGCCCGCACTAATAGCATTTATTGTTGGTTTTAATCCTGAAAAACCTACCATTGCAGTCAGGATCATATCAATATTTTCATCTTGAACAATTTCTTCAATAGCCTTGCTGCCACCCCACACTTTTATGGGTAAATCACTTAAAGCAGATTTAAGTTGGTCATATTTTTCTTCATTTGCAATAACAACTATCTCAGGTTTAAATTTACGAGCCTGCTGTATAAGCAGCTCAACACTATTATTAGCCACAAGTGCATAAGCTTCAAACCTATCCGAGTAGTTTGAAATAACCTCCAAGGCCTGCCTTCCTATCGACCCGGTAGATCCAAGAATAGCTATATGTCGTTTCTTTACTTCCATTATGAATTACTACTCCTAAAAATCTTGCAAAGATAATAAAAAATCAAAAGGCTTTCTACCTGATTAAAGATGATTTAGCGGAATTACTAAATTCTCTTAATTTCATCTAATGCCTCTTCAATGCTGAAAGTTATAACAGACAACTCCCCCTTTTTAACAGTCCAACAGTGTTTTTCCTCATCCACATATAGTGAAATCAGGGAATCGTCCGTTATCTTGAAACCTTTCCTCGAAAGAGCTTTTGTTGTCCATCTAGCCATTAAACCCTTAGGATTCTGTACAAATGTTTTTACACTTTTATCCAGTTGTTTCTGTACAACAAAACTTCCATACTCCTTGTCAAATTCATAGCTGTCATGACGAAAAACCTTGTCAAAGCTTCCATTAAGCACCATATCTTCCGGTATACCGACAGAAACCCCTCCTTTGTTCTCCATAAGCCACAGTTTATCAGCCACCTGCATAGCTGTCTCCAGCTCATGAGTAGAGATTAAAATTGTTTTTCCTGTATCACGTGCAAGTTTTTGCAATAAAAGCAATATATTTATTCTATTGGGCAAATCGAGATGTGAAGTAGGTTCATCAAGAATAATAAGAGAAGTATCTTGTGCAAGAGCCCTGGCGATGAACACTCTTTGTCGTTCTCCATCAGAAAGCTCATGAATATTTCTCTCTTCAAAACCGTTAAGACTGGTCAGATCTATCGCCATAGAGACTATCTTCTTATCTTCTTCAGTAAGATTACCTAGCCAGCCTGTGTAGGGATCACGTCCAATAGAAATAAGCTCTTTAACAGTAAATGAGGCTACTGATTGCTGTTCAGTTAAAACTACAGACAGGAGTCGGGCTCTTTTCTCGGGTGACAGCTCAGTCAGATTTTTATTTTCTAGTAAAATACTTCCTTTAAAGATTGGCTGAAGACAAGCAATAGACCTCAGAAGAGTAGATTTTCCACAACCGTTTTTTCCAATAAGTACTATTAGTTCACCTTTTTTTGCAGTAAGGTTAAGATCAGATTGTATAACGTTTAGGCTATTTTTTGTTGTGTAGCCTATGGTTACATTAGAAAGTTGGAGAAAAAACATTTTGATTACTTACGATTTTTTATAGTATCGTTTCTTTGAAATTTGAGTTTTTTGTTGTTCAACTAGTCTTCAATCAGACCATCAGGCAAGTTCATTTTAATGATTTTTTTCTCTTTATCTATGGCAGTAATAAAATCCTCTGTTGCAGGGATCAACAGTTCAGCTTCACCATTATTCAGAATAAAGAGTTCATTTAATGTAGAATCGTCAACATCATTAATAATCCCAAGCAGTCTACTGTGCTGATCTATTACACTAAATCCCACAAACACACGCCAGCTGTCGTCAGCTTCTAAAATTTCATCAGATAATAGATTACGTGGCAAAAACACATCTAAGTTAACATATCTCGAAATTTCCTTTTCATCATTCACATCCTCAAATTTCACACGTGCGGACACATCAGTTGTAAACATGAATTCTTCAATAAAAAAGGGTACAGGAATTCCGTCGATCATTAGGAGATAATATTCCACATCAGCCTCAGCATATTCACGCCTTGAAAAAAGCATAATAATCTCACCTCTTATACCGTATGTTTTTTTAGTACGAGCAACTTGAATGATGTTTTTATCGTAGATCATACTGTTTATCTTCTTCGTTGATGTTTTATCTTCTTCAGTCTAGCACGACTAGGTGTAATCTTCACATCTGGAATAACATAGTCTTCACTGTTCAGAGATATTTTACCTCCCGACAACTCTTTGAAGTCTGCATAAATCTTGTCATCATCCACTAACTTGTTCCATTGAACATAAGCTCTCTTCATTTGATTAAGAATTAATTTAATCAAATGATCCTTTTTCTCACCATCTTCCATTTCTGTGACAATCTTTATAATATTCTCAAGAATTTTACCATAATGACGATATTTCATGGTAGGACGGCTATATTCTAGTTGCCCGGGTGGAGAATAAAGTTCTTCCTTTTTTATAATTTCATAAGGATAATCAATGTCCAACTTAAAATCAGACATTATTGCCAAATGATCCCAAAGAATATGTTTAAAGTTGCTAACATCACGAAGATGAGGAAACATATTGCCCATAACATCAATAACGGTATTGGCACATCTCTTACGTTCTTCCGGGTCTTCAATACCCACACAGTGGTCCACCATATTCTGTATGTTGCGACCATATTCGGGCATTTGAAGTTTCTCTTTTTGAGTATTGTATTGCATTTTCATATTTTCTATTTTTATAAAATCACGAATTGACTGAGTAACTATTTCAATAAAACAGTAATATTTCAAAATCAGACGAAGCAATAAATCATCTTAATTTAAGAATATCACCCTCCTCAGGAATATATTCATATTTTTTCTTATTAATTCTGTATAGGTTACGAATCTGTATGCCGTAAATCTGGGAAATACTGTACATCGACTCTCCCACTTGTATAGTGTGATACTCATAAGGCTTGTCGGCGCGCCTTTTTTTCTTCTCTAAATAGACGATATCACCTTCACTTAAAGGAAAATCCTCGGGGACCTCATTATATTTCAATAAATCTTTCTCTTTGAACCCAAACTCATTGGCAATATTACCAAATGTATCACCGTTGACAGCAATCACATACACAAGTCCATGTGTAATATACGGCTGATGAGTCCATAGAGCACGAGAGCTCTCTGCTGAACGTATAGCCTCTCGTTCTTTCCGAGTTACACCTCTGCGGTATTTTGCATCATCAAACCTGTAGAGTTCGTAATCCTCAATCAGCTTAATTAGCTTGTTTGCATACGCTCTGTCAGTAGCATAACCCGATTGTTGAAGACCTCTTGCCCACCCTTTATAGTCTGTTATTGACAGATTAAAGAGAGAGCGATATCTGGCTCCACTAACCAAAAACTCAGAGTGGTCCTGATATGAATCTTCAACCCGACCATAACTTCTGAAACAATCATTTGGAGTATCATCCGCAGCAAAAACTCTTCCGCCGACCCATCCTTGATGACATTTGATTCCAAAATGATTATTCGATCGCCTTGCCAAGTCACTCATCCCTGCTCCTGATTCCAATATTCCTTGTGCAAGAGTTATCGAAGCCGGAATCCCGTATTTATCCATATGTTGTATGGCTAGATCACTATATTGATTAATATATTGTTCGTAAGTTCTTACACCTGACTGCGCTGAAAGGTTCAGACTTATAAATAATAATGATAGTAAGAATGTTAACGATGAAATATATGTATATTTGTGAGATAAATCCTGCATTACGATATGAAAGAAATAAATTTATCTACAAAGATAACTGTTTATCCGATAGAGGAATGCTTAGGCATCGAAAAAAAACTTATTGATGCAGCCAAAAGTGCAACAAAAAACTCATATGCCCCATATTCTGAGTTCCATGTTGGCGCAGCAGTACTACTGGGCAATGGTGAAATAATATCAGGCAGTAACCAAGAAAATGCTGCTTATCCTTCGGGTATTTGTGCTGAAAGAACGGCCGCTTTCTTTGCTCATTCTAAATATCCCAATCAAAATATTGAAGCTATTGCTATTGCTGCATGGTATAAGGGCAATTTCACGAAAGATGTTATCACACCGTGCGGCGCATGCAGACAAGTACTCTTGGAAGCTGAGAACAGATTTCAATCACCAATGAAAGTGTTGATGTGTAGCGAAGATGCTATATACATAGTAAACAGTATAAAAGATCTACTACCATTTAGTTATGATGATAAAATGCTTAACAAATAGTGTGGCTCTCTAAAAAGATGCTTCATAAAGTGTCACCAGAAACCACATATTATCGATTAGCTCAAAGTAATAATCTGCATAGATACCATTATCTATTCCTCTAATCTCAACAATTGCAGTATCATCTATGAAACGTACAACCTGATAGTACTGATCAAACGGGCGTGTTAAAAAGGTACTGTCGTAATAAAGATCGAGATGCTCCCATTCATATCTACCTATAGTCTCTTGTATAGGAGCCATGCCCTCATGTCCTGCATCAGGCACAATCACACTTATTGGAAATTTAATCCGCTGAAGCTGAAAAAACTCATCATTACTAAATTTTTCAACAAAGTCATCAAACTTCTCAACCTCTGTCTCTGTTATATTTACAGTTTCAGCCATTTCATTACCCGTTTCTGCACTACTTTTGTCTCTGTTTTGAGTACATGATATCAGAAACATTAATAAAATACAGGATAATATTGTAGCTGTTTTTTTCATTTGATATAATTTGTAAATTGAAAACACCTCATATTCAATTCACAAAGGTATAAAAAATCTTGACAATCAAATAGTAAAAATTATCCTTATCTTTGTTTCTACTAAAAAAAACAAATGATTTTACAAAAAAACATAAAAAATCTCTTCACGGAACAGCTTAATGAATGGCTAAAGCTAAATGAAGCTGTTCGCGGTCTTGGAGAAGTAAGGTCTAAACAGCTCCACTGGGGTGATAATTTTTCTGTTAAGGTTCAATATAATCCGGCAAGAATAATATCTACAGAGGCTAAAATAGATATTGAGAATATCGAAGAAAGACCATGTTTTCTTTGTGAGCATAACCGACCTAACGAGCAAAGGGGAATTACATTTCTAGATAAATATGTTATTCTATGCAACCCTTACCCCATACTCAAAAATCATATTACTATTCCTCTTTATTCGCATGTGCCGCAGCGTATTCGCAATAAAATAGGTGATATGCTCATTCTCGCGGAAGAGCTGCCCGATTATATAGTTTTTTATAACGGACCAAAATGTGGTGCATCAGTTCCCGATCATTTTCATCTACAGGCAGGATTTAAAACTCCTGAGCTGTTGCAGGGCGACAATGAGCTGCGTTCATGTATGATTATTGAGGGTAATAATATTTCTGAGTCACAAGAGTTGTTTGAAGAAATATATAAGTATCTTCGCTCTATACAACCAGATGAGGAAGAGCCTATGCTTAATATAATCGCTTTCATGGAGAACAATAGATACAAGATTCATGTTTTCCCAAGAAAAGCACATCGCCCTAAACAGTTTTATGAGGAAGGCAGCAAAAAGCTGCTGGTCAGCCCTGGTGCTCTTGACATGGCTGGAACAATTATTACTGTTAGAGAGGAAGATTTTAATAAAATTGAAAAACAAGATGTCGAAGATATCTACGTTCAGTTATCTTTGCCAATTATATGATTATAAAAAATTCAATAAAATGGAAAAATCAGCAATCATATTAGCCAATATTAATGGAGAAGATAAACCGGGATTGACAGCTGCATTAACCGAGATTCTTGCCAAACATGGTGCTTTTATACTTGATATAGGACAGTCGGATATACATAGAAATGTAGCGATTGGAATTCTTTTTAAATCGATGCATAATAACTCAGGTGAAATACTTAAAGACCTTCTTTTTAAAGCGTATGAAATGGATGTAAATATACGTTTTTCGCCCATTTCTGCCGAAAGATATTCAAACTGGGTAAGCATGCAGGGCAAAAATAGATACATAATCACACTCTTAGGGAGAATCTTAACAGCAGAACAGATAGCAGCTGTATCAAGAATTATTGCAGACCAAAACCTGAATATCGATAATATGATAAGGCTGACAGGCCGTATCCCACTTGATGAAAAACAGAGGGCTGCAAAATCATGCGTGGAGCTTTCTGTTCGTGGAACACCTACCGACAAACATAAGATGCAGCAACTGTTCCTTGAGCTTTCATCTAAGTTGAACTTCGACATATCATTCCAGCAAGAGAGCATGTTCAGACGCATGCGTCGTCTTATATGTTTTGATATGGATTCTACACTAATTCAAACAGAGGTGATTGACGAGCTTGCCGAAAGAGCAGGTGTAGGAGCAAAAGTTAAGGCTATTACTGAGTCGGCAATGCATGGAAATATAGATTTTGAAAGCAGCTTTAAGCAACGTGTTAAACTACTTAAAGGACTTGACGCTTCTGTGCTTAAAGAGGTTGCAGAGAGTCTGCCAATTACTGAAGGTCTGGAGCGACTAATGAAAGTGCTTCAGAAGATTGGGTTTAAAACTGCTATTCTTTCGGGTGGCTTCACTTATTTCGGTAATTATTTGAAAGACAGGTATGGATTTGATTATATGTATGCAAACGAGTTAGAGATAGTTGATGGAAAGCTTAGCGGCAACTATGTGGGAGACATTGTTACAGGTAAGAGGAAAGCAGAACTGCTGTCACTTATTGCTCAAGTGGAGAAAATAGATATCAGACAAACTGTAGCTGTTGGTGATGGGGCAAACGATTTGTCAATGCTAGGTATAGCAGGATTAGGTATTGCTTTTCATGCCAAACCTAAAGTAATACAAACCGCTGAGCAGTCGCTATCTTCTGTGGGGATTGACGGAATATTGTATTTCTTGGGACATAAAGATTCGATGCTCGACAATGAAATACTAAATGAATAGCTGAAATTATCTAATAAATTGTTTATGGAACAGGTTGAAAACTTTTTGAAGATGCCCTTAAACATACTTGTCTGTTTCACTGATATTGAGACGGGTAAGGCTATGAGCAAAATGGTGTCAAATTTCGCAATCTCAAGATCAGAAAAGACATCTATAATCTTTCTACATCTTGTTGATAATGATGAAGATCTAGATCAAAACAAACTCGACAATATACTTCAAGACATTTCATTAGATACAGTTATTGATAAAAATAAAATAACTCTCCGCTCTTTCGTTAAAAAAAACGAAGACTTTCTAACAGAGATACTAAATACATCTAAAGAGCATAATATTAATCTGTTATTAATCGGTTTAAACAGTAATAATTTCACACCACAATTATTCCGAAGATATTTCAGTCTAAAGGGTGATCCAACGAATTCGGACTCATACATTATGGAACAGTTTACTGCTGAAGAATCACAATTACTGAACAAAATATCTGCACTGTTTGATATGAACCCTATCACCACCGGATTGTTTATTAATAAAGGTCTAAGTAGTATTGAGAAAGTGTTTGTACCTATTTTAAGTGCATCAGATATTAAAACTATACCTTTCGCAACAATTCGTTTTTCTCAAAAAGATGATGTTGAGTTAATGATATGGGATGCGATTGGTGCTATTGAATCAAACCCTAAAATGCAGAAGCTTTATATGTCGTATCTTAAGAAAACTGAAGATAAAGTATATATTTGGGATGATAATAAAAAGATTGAAAAGGAATATATTATGCAACAGAATCTATGCATAATTGGGATGGAAGGATGGAACAGATTAATCAGTACCACACTACCTTGGATTGATGTTCTGCCGTCAACACTTATAATAAAAGACAAAACAACGTAAAATCATTTTATGAGTTCAACCAATATATACAAAAAAGTAGAAGCGGTACATAGGTTTATTGAAAATAAGCAGCTGAAAAATGCAATTGATGGTGTTAAGGAATTGATTGCAATGCATCAGAGTTGGCCAATTTCAGAAAAAATCAGTGAACTGGAAACAAACTACAAGTTTATGCTTCATTATCTTATTGAAGGTAAGGAGGATCCCGAGCAAAAAAAGATTTACGAAAAGCTTATTAGAGGCATATATACTATTACTGATGATGCTACCGAAAATCTGTTGTTAGAGGACAGTTCTACAGTATTTTTTGAGAGAATGAGACTTATGAATATAAGAACACCTATATCAATTGATGAGTATAGGGAGATTATTTCAAAGCAAGCTGATACTTTTACTTTTCTTGAACTACTAGATGAGGGTGAGGATAAAGAGTTACGCAAAAAACAGAATGCAACGAGTCACGAAAACTCACTTAATGATCTATTTTATACTGTATTCGTTTCTCCAAGAGCAAACGCTGATTTTATTAAATCATTACATGGCTTTATAGACGATGAGGTTATACCATTAAATGATAAGTGTATGCTAATATCAGCACTCACTTTAAATGTTATGCAACGCTTTGATATTGCGAAAATACTGTTTCTTCTTGATGTGTGTCGCCAACAAGAAACAGAGCTTGCTACTCGTGCTATCACAGGGATTATTCCTATCTTTCAGAAATATAGATCAAGGTGGCATCTTTATCCTGAATCTAACAACCGACTAAAATTACTATCGGATGATGTTGAATTTTCCCGCAGGTTCATGACCACGATACTAGGATATATCCAGGCACATGAGACTGAAAAAATCACAAAAAAGCTAAAAGAGGAGATTATACCTGAAATGATGAAGCTGAGCCCCATGATTGGTAAGAAGATAAAACTCGACGAGTGGATGGGAGAAAGTGGAATCGATGAAAAAAATCCTGAATGGCAAAAGATATTGGATGAAAGTGGTTTATCTGATAAACTGAAGGAGTTTGCAGATCTGCAACTTGAGGGTGCAGATGTGTTTCACTCTACATTCTCGAATCTCAAGAACTACTCTTTCTTTCGTGAAATGAGTAATTGGTTTATGCCTTTCGACACGGATCACACCAGCATTCAGAGATTGTTCAACAAACAACAGGAGGGTGATAAGCTTATTGAATCTATGCTGGAGTCGTCTCTAATATGCAATTCCGACAAATATTCTCTTTGTTTCAGTGTCATGATGATGCCTGAACAATATAGGAATATGGTTATCTCACAGCTTGGTGCTGAAGGTGAAGAGCTGAAAAATTTACAAAAAGAAGAAAACACATTAAAGTTCCATCAGAAAGAAGAGGGTATTATCAAGCAATATATACAAGATTTATATCGCTTTTTTAAGCTGTTCCCACGTAGTGGCGACTTCACTGATATATTTAGCCTCCCTCTTGATTATCACGAAATTGAAGCTTTTTATCCTATAGTACTACAAACAAATCACTTGGAAAAGATTGCTCTCTATTATTTTGAGAAAAACAATTTCCTTGAAGCTCTCAGTGCCTATAAAATGTTGGCAGATAGGGTACCTGCAAAGAGTGAGATATGGCAAAAAATAGGATTTTGTAAACAGATGATGACAGATGTCAGAGGGGCACTTGATGCTTATTTACATGCCGATCTGATTGAAGATAATAATACATGGATACTTAACCGTATAGCTCATTGCTACAGGGTGTTAAAAGAGCCTCAAACCGCATTAGAGTATTATAGACGCTTGGAACAGTTCAGACCGGAAGATCTTAATATTCAGCTTAATATTGGTCACTGTCACCTCGAACTTAAACAGTATGATGAGGCGCTAAACTACTATTTCAAAGTGGAGTTGATCGATAGCAATAACACTCGTGCTTGGAGGTCTATAGCGTGGTGTGCATTTCTGTCGCGTAAATTTGATATCGCACAAAAATATTACTCCCAAATTATTGAGAAAAAACCAAATGCACATGATTTTCTTAATGCGGGACATGTTGAACTTTGTCTTCTAAACAACGGTAAAGCAGTAGAGCTATATGGGTTGTCATTAAAAAAGGCTGGCAGTTTTGAAAATTTCATGATTATGCTTAAAGATGATATTGATGAATTGCAGGAGGCTGGAGTAGACACAAATATTCTGCCAATAATCACGGATAAGATGCTTTATGATTCAGTTGACTCTGAAAATGAAAAATAGGAATTTTGTCATATATACAAACGGTTTTCCTTTATATATTCATACACCTTTTCAGGCAAAAATGCACGTACATCCTTTCCTTCGCTGATATTGTTGCGAATAAATGTTGAAGAAACATCTATAATAGGTGCATCCACAAGCTGTACACTTTGTCGATAACTATCAGGTATAATTATATCAACTCCATATCTTGGGTAAACAAATATTTTATAGTTGTCAATAATCTCTTTAAAGTTTTTCCAGTTATTAAACATAGTCCAGTTGTCTGAACCAATAATTAAAGAGAAGTTTACTTCTGGATTTTCATGAGATAGTTTTTTAAGTGTATTAATTGTGTAAGAAGGACGTGACATGTGAAATTCTATATCGGACACTTTTAATTTATCATATTTGGCAAGTGCAAGCTTTACCATCTCAAACCTGATATGATCCTCTAATAAAACAGCAACGTCTTTCAATGGATTATGAGGCGTTACTACAAACCACACCTCATCAAGATTGGTATATTCACTCAAGTAACTGGCAAGCATCAAATGCCCATTATGTATAGGATTAAATGATCCGGAAAAAACACCTATCTCTAGTTTTTGCATTTTATGAATAATTGTTCGCGGAAAGGCTTAAATTAAAGGTTGACAACCGATTACATATGGGTGCAATATTAAAAAGGTAATATAAAAGATTGATACTTTTTATTAGTATCAATCTTTTATATTTTCATTAAGATAGACAATTATTTTGACCGCTTAAAAAGTGATATAATCCAAAGCAGTAAAACTGCTCCCACTAAAGCAGTAATAAAACTACCGATAGCACCCGATGCGGATATACCTATAAGTCCAAAAACCCAACCACCTATGATTGCTCCCGCAATTCCTACAATAATGTTAATTAAGAATCCAAAGCCTCCACCTCTCATTAATTTACCAGCTAACCAACCGGCTATGGCTCCTATTATTATCCACCCAAACCAATTCATAATATAGTATCTTTAATTTGTAATTTTTACAATATTGTAGCAACAAACTTAGCTATTAAACAAAGTGTATTTGAAATTGTTTAATAATAGTTCAAAAAAACTAAAAAATACTTTTTAAACATTAATTTAATATTCTCTTGATATTCTTCTATTCGCCTCATTATATGCAAATTAACTCATACGGTTTTTATAATCCTTATAACCAAATTTTTTGTATAATTTAAACTTTTCTTCTGTAGTCCATATACCAATTGATGGATGCGATACTCCATTAAACATTGTAGTTTTAACTGTAGTATAGTGTATCATATCTTCAAATACTAGCCTGTCACCTATCTTTAATGGCCTGTCGAATGACCAGTCGCCCATAAAGTCACCACTCAAGCAGCTGTTCCCACCCATTCTGTAGGTTGGTTTTCCTTTCACCGGTTCCTGATAAGCACCTCTGATACGTGGTTTATAAGGCATCTCCAAAGTATCAGGCATATGACACGAAAAAGAGACATTCAATATTGCTGTTTTTATTCCACTGTTTTCAACAATATCAACTACCGTGGCAACCAATATTCCCGTCTCCCATACAAATGCACTACCGGGTTCCATAATTACATTAAGGTGAGGATAACGTCTTTTAAATAATTTCAACAATTCCACCAGATGTTCAATATCATAATCTTTATGTGTCATAAGATGACCTCCACCAAGATTAATCCATTCTATTTGGTCAAACAATTTTCCAAACTTAGTTTCTACAACCTCAAGAGTTTTTTCGAGATCATAAGAATTGTTTTCACACAAGTTATGTATATGTAAGCCGGAGATGCCGTCTGGTATAGAAGTGCCAATGTCAGCAGCAGTAATACCAAAGCGCGAACCGGGACTGCTCGGGTTGTACAAATCAGTTTCGACGACTGAAAATTCAGGGTTTATCCTTAAACCACATTTAATATCTTTACCTGACAATTTAACTTGTGGGTAGAAACGCTCAAACTGCGACAGAGAATTAAAGGTAATATAATCGCTATATTTCAAAAATATAGGAAAATCCTCATCTGTGTAAGCAGGTGTGTATGTATGTGCAGGTTTTCCCATCTCTTCAAAAGCAAGTTGGGCCTCCGCTACAGAGCTTGCTGTGGAATGTTGGATATACTCTCTTAATATCGGGAAAGACTTCCACATGGCAAAAGCTTTGAAGGCAAGAATAATCTCTACACCTGTGCGTTCACTTACCGATTTAATCAATCCTAAGTTCTTTCGTAACAGCTTTTCTTCTATTACGTAACTTGGAGAAGGTACTTTTAATATATCGATCATCTAAACTTCTTATGCTATTATATTAATGTAATATTCATTACTCTTCTTTTTCTGACTCTGAAGCATATTTATCTATATGCACTTTTTCCCAATGTAGATTATTAATATCGGCAGGTGTCCTGACAGCCTCTTTTTTGCCAAAAGCGATAATGCAAACAACTTCAATCGGCATGGGGATATCTAATAGTTCATTTATATACTCGCCTGAAGTAATCTTGTCGGAATACATTCGGTTTCTAACCTGAATCCAGCAGCTGCCTATGTTCAGTTCCTCAGCCTGCATCTGCATATTAATAGCTGCTATTGATGCATCTTCTATACACGCATCGCTAATCAAAGGATTACCTGCAACCACCACCACCAGAGAGGCATCCGAAATAAACTTTGCGCTATGTGGCTTACAGTTCGACAGTTGCTCAATAGTCTCTTTATCTTCTACAGCAATAAAACTCCACGAGTGCTTATTTTTGGATGTTGGTGAAAGCAAAGCTGCCTCAAGAATCATTTTTGTTTCTTCCGGTGTCAACTGCTCATCACTATATTTCCTTATACTGCGACGTTTAATCTGTAGATTCTGAAATTTACTCATATTTTCTAAGCTATTACTTGTAGAGATGAGCAAGTTTGTCTTATCTCTACTTTTTAAAATTTTAGCTACAATGATAATAAAAAATTGGGATATTTAAAGAGCATTGATTTGAAATCACCTCAATATCGTGTTGACTATGGATCATTTATATATTTATTAAATAGAATTATTCTAAATAATCGGCTATTATTCCTATTTTTGTAAAAAATATAAAACAATATGCATCATTTTACAGCAACAAAAATAAATCCGAAAATGAAAATTGCCAATCAGATAGATGCAAATCCGCGTCTTCTTCTGATGTTACAGCATTTCAATATTGATTTTAGAGTTAGCGATATGACTATTTCACAACTCTGCAAAGAATATGATATTAGCGAAACACTTTTTGTTGATATTGCTAACCTCTACAATGGTTTCGGAACAAAAAAAAATCATACATATAGCAAAAAAGATCTGCTGCAGGTGATCGATTTTTTAAAAAATAGTCACCACTATTATAGATCTGAGATGTACCCTCAGATAAAATCTTATATCCTAATGCTACAGGAGAATCACCCTGAGAAGGAGTTAAAACTGTTGGAGAAGTTTTTTAATAAATATTTCACAGAAGTATTAGAGCATCTTGATTATGAAGATAATATAGCTTTTCCCTACTTTACCAAACTGCTCATGGATGAAAACAGCATTGATGATACTGAGCAGTATTCGTCTGAAGAGTATGGCGTGCATCATACTGATATTGAACTCAAACTACATGATTTGAAAAACCTGCTACTAAAGCATGTTAAGATCGATAATGATCTAGATCTGCGTAGAAAATTATTTTTTGCTCTGTACGAGCTTGAATACGATTTGTTTGTGCACTCTCTTATTGAAGAATCGATACTAATTCCATCAGGCATAAATATCGAAAGGGAAAAAAATGCATAAGTCGCCTCTACATATAGTTATTCTTGAAAGTTCTAAAATTATTTTTGAAGGCTTATACACCATTCTGTATCAATCGGATACCAACTGCAGAATATACAGAGCGGAAAATATGGATGAGTTATCGGATATACTTAAAACAGAACAGGTTGACATAATTATTGCCAATCCTCTTCATTTTGTGAATCGAGATAAAGAAGTTAAGAAGATAAGGAAAGATTTTCCTGCACTATCAATAGTTGGGATCGACTTCGGCATGATGCAAAAGCCTGTAACTGAAACTGATGCCACGTTCACTCTTTATGATTCGCCTGAACATATAATACAATTGATGTCTAAACACGACAACAGAAATAAGTCGCTATCCAAAAAAAAGAATACCGGAGACAACCTCACGAAAAGAGAAATTGAAGTTCTCACCGGTATCGTAAGCGGAAAACTCAACAAAGAGATTGCTGATGATCTAAATATCAGTATACATACAGTTGTAAGACATCGCAAAAACATTACCACAAAGACAGGTGTAAGGAGTCAGCCTGGTTTAACAATCTACGCTATCTCAAAAAAAATAATTGAGATCGATAATATTGAGATTTAAATCTAATCACACAAACTTAGACGATATTTGATTCTGACATTATTCAGTATTTAGTCTTACCTGACTCTATTATTCATATGGATTAATAGAGCGAGATAAGAGCGAGGTAAGACTCAGGTAAAAGTAATATACCGAAATAAATTGTGTGATTTTTTCTACCAATACCATATAATCACCATTTAAATTTAAATAGATAACAACAATATGCGATTGATTTCATTTATGTGTTAGACTAATTTTGTTCTGAAATTTTAAATAATTTTCAGAATATCAATGAAAAAAATCTATTTATGGTTTTTCGCTTTTATTTTTGCAATTAACGTGCAAGCGGAGAAGACAGACACTATGATCCTTGGCGATGTGAAAGAGAAATACACACAGACTCACATCCCTTATGCAACTATTTATGTGAAAGAAACAACGATGGGCACTGTAGCCGATGGGACAGGACATTTCAGTCTAGCACATCTACCTGTTGGAAAACAAACTATTGTGGCACAATTTGTGGGCTACAAGCCACAGGAAATCGAAATTAATATGGAGGATGGGGAAGTTACCCAACTCTTGTTTGAGCTTGAGGAGGACGTGTTCAATTTAGAGCAGGTCGTAGTAACAGGAACTCGTACACAGCATTATGTGAAAAATGTTCCTATACGAACAGAGGTTGTAACAGCAAGGGCTTTGAAAAATAAAAATGCTTGGAATGTTTTTGAAGCACTTGAAGGCGTGCCGGGCATCAGAGTAGAAAACCAATGCCAGTCTTGCAATTTCACGATGGTAAGAATGCAAGGGTTGGGCTCTGAACATACACAGGTACTCATCAACGGTCAACCCATATATTCGGGATTGGCAAGCGTATATGGTTTAGAACAGATAGGCACTGGCAATCTGGATCGTATTGAAGTTATCAAAGGTGCAGGCTCGGCACTATATGGCAGTAGTGCCATTGCCGGAGCTATTAACATAATAACAAAAGATCCCTCGCCTATACCAACTATTTCAGCAGATATACAGTTTGGTAACCACAATTCTAATATTTACAACCTTAATGCATCTATGCTTAATGAAAAAGGAAATGTAGGAATAAGTGTTTATGCACAAAAGATCGACCATAGCGTGATCGATGAAACAGGTGAAGGCAACACAACCGATGAGGTGAAAACAAAAGATGGCATCTCTGACAGGGTGGCATCAAAACTGCATAACGTTGGAGCCAGTATTCATATTGAAAATCCCTTTTTTAATGACGATAAACTGGTTATTCGCGGCAAAGCAATCAACGAGCATCGCGAAGGTGGTGTAATAACTGATGATTATTATAAGAATCCCTTTACAGAAGGCACTGAGAGCATCTCAACAGATAGGTATGAAGCTGAGATTAACTACAAGATAGAATTTGACAAATCAGCAGTTCTGAGCTTCAACAACACATTCATAAACCACAACCGCAACGCTACTAACGACTCTTATCTTACTGATTATATGGACACCCATGATGGTGCAATGCCCAATGTCTTAGATATGAGACCATATCTGGCTGAGGAGAACTCTCTTATATCTACCCTCACATTTGGGAAAGAGATAGGTAAGCATAATATACTTATAGGTTTACAGCATTATATAACAGACCTTGATGAGTCAGGAATGTACGTTGTAGTTGACGAAGTAAACCAATACTATGGCGATTCATATAAGTCGATTGCCAACAAGCATGCTCAGGAGTTTGGTGCTTTTATTCAAGATGAGTGGGTAGTCTCTTCTGATTTCACTGTCGTTCCTGGTGTACGCGTAGATTATCACACTTCAGGTGAAGAGTACTCATCTGACAGACAAGTGTTTGATAGTGATTTTCCTAAAACTGAATTTAAAAGAACGAGCATCAATCCACGTTTAGCACTGAAGTACAATGTAGGAGAACATGTTACATTAAGAGCTAACGTAGGTACTGGTTTTAGGGCACCATACGGGTTCTCGGAAGATCTCCACCTATGTAGTGGTTCACCTCGTGTATGGAAATCATCAGATCTGGAGGCAGAGACCTCACGCAGTGCCAATTTTTCGGCCGATTATTATGGTCATCATATTCAACTTAGTGCTAATATATTTTACACCTATCTAAAAGACAAAATAGATTTTACTGATGCCGATGATAATGTGAAGAATCTGGGATATACCTATCAGTGGCGAAATATCGACGATGCAGTTGTTAAAGGTATTGAGATGACACTTCTTCTGAATCCAATCAGAGAACTTAATATAGGTGCGGATTTCAGCTTTAATAGTGGTAAGTATAATAATGTACGTGAAGACTGGATAGGCACTGAGTATGAAGGTGTCAGCAATAAAATATCGCGATTCCCCACAACCTCAGGTAGCGTAAAAATAGAATATGCTCCTCGTAACTGGAATTTTACACTCTACGGAATTTTTCAGGGTAAATCATATATCGACTATATAAGTGAGACAGAAAGCAACTCAAAAATAAAAGAGACAGATCCCTACATGACATTCAACGCAAGTATTTCAAAAACCTTTGATAAAGTACGTCTATATGTAGGTGGAAAAAATATATTCAACTATATTCAGGATGAGAGACATCTGGATGATGCTGCTTTCATATATGCACCACTTTACGGAGCCTTATATTATGCAGGTATTTCAATTAACCTCTAATCCATTTAATAATATTTCAATTATCTATATTAAAACATATGTAATCAATCAATTAGAAACTATAATTTAACAAAACCCTTCAGCGTATTTTACAACACTGAAGGGTTTTCCTGTAATTATTCACTATGTTTTTAAACAATTATTACCAATCATACGTTTCAAGCCTTTGAAAGACGTTTATATGTTTAACTCATAACTGACCATTTACTCATTTCATATAATAATTAATAGTGTCTGCCAAAATTTAATATAAGAGATTTCTTTAATTAAAACATTTATCATAGATTTACAGAATAGTAATTTATAAATTTCTTTATCGTAAAAACATTATATATAGGGCCATGAAAATTCATGAATACCAAGCAAAAGAGATATTTTCTAAATATGGAATACCTGTAGAACAAAGTATTGTTTGCAGATCAGTGGATGATGCTGTAAAAGCATATTCACGTATAGACTCACAGAGAGTGGTAGTAAAAGCACAAGTTCACACAGGTGGAAGAGGCAAAGCAGGCGGTGTGAAACTAGCGAATGATGAAATAGAACTTCGCAGGCATGCCGCTTCCATTCTGGGTATGGATATAAAAGGATTCATAGTTGACCGTATTCTCGTAGGGCAGGCAATAAACATTGCAAAAGAATTTTACGTAAGCTATGTGCCTGACAGACGTTCGAAATCAACTATCCTGATGCTTAGCAAAGAGGGGGGTGTAGATATAGAAGAGGTAGCTGAAGAGACTCCCGAAAAGATTTTTAAATTTGCTATAGACCCCCTAATAGGTGTTCCAGATTATCTTGCACGTGAAGCAGCCTTCAAGCTATTTGATGATATAAGTCTTGTGCGCAAGGCAGCTGTTATTATACAAAAGCTTTATAAGCTTTTTGTGGACAATGATGCTTCACTAGCAGAAATAAATCCTCTTGTACTTACAGATGAAGGAGATATAGTGGCTATTGATGCAAAGATGACTTTTGACGACAACGCTCTATTTCGACATCCTAAGATTGCAGCAATGAACGAGCCCACAGAAGAGGAGAAAAAGGAGCTATTCGCCAAAAACAAAGGGTTCAGCTACGTGCACTTAGGCGGTGAGATTGGATGTATGGTAAATGGTGCAGGACTAGCCATGGCAACTATGGATATTATAAAACTGTATGGAGGCAACCCTGCTAATTTTTTGGATATTGGAGGAAGCTCCAGCCCTACCAAAGTTATCGAAGCAATGAAACTATTGCTTAGTGATAAGAATGTGAAAGTAGTTCTAATAAATATTTTTGGTGGAATAACCCGTTGTGATGACGTTGCAAAAGGCCTTCTCGAAGCATTTGAACAGATCAACACTAATGTACCTGTAGTAATACGTCTAACTGGCACTAATGAGAAAGAAGGACGTGCATTACTTAAAGATACTGACCTACATGTAGCCAAAACTATGAGTAAGGCAACCAGAATAGCCGTTGAACTTGCAATGCAGCATCAAAATTGACAAAACATAAAATTTATGAGTATACTTATAGATAAAAGCACAAAGCTTATAGTACAGGGAATTACCGGTCGTGATGGAGGATTCCATACATCAAAAATGAAAGAATACGGAACCAATATTGTTGGAGGTACATCACCCGGCAAAGCAGGTGAATTTGTAGATGAACTGCCAGTATTTAATACTGTTCGAGATGCTGTAATCGAAACTGGTGCTAACACTTCCGTTATATTTGTACCAGCTCCGTTTGCTAAAGATGCAATGATGGAAGCAGCAGATGCCGGAATTAAACTGATTGTTTGCATCACCGAGGGAGTACCTACCTTAGATGTAGTAGAAGCACACAGTTTCATAAAAAGAAAAGGTGCTAATCTAATTGGACCCAATTGTCCCGGATTAATGTCACCAGGCAAAAGCCTTGTGGGCATCATGCCATATGCAGTTTTCAAAGAGGGTAAAACAGGTGTAATCAGTAGAAGTGGAACACTCACCTATGAAGTTGTTTACAATCTTACAGAGAAAGGAATAGGGCAGTCAACCGCTGTAGGCGTGGGTGGCGACCCGGTAGTGGGTCTTTATTACATTGAGCTCCTCGAAATGTTTGAGAATGACTCTGAGACCGATTCAATAGTTTTAATTGGTGAGATTGGCGGTGACGCTGAAGAGCAAGCTGCTGAATATATTAAAAACCATGTGACTAAACCTGTAGTTGCATTTATAGCAGGTCAGCAAGCACCTCCCGGGAAACAGATGGGCCATGCAGGTGCAATAATATCGAGTGGTTCAGGCACTGCAGCTGAGAAAATTGCAGCATTCGAAGCAGTTGGAGTTCCAGTAGCAAAAGAACCTAAAGAGATTCCAGATATACTGAAAAAAAGTTTATAAAAAAAGGGGCTGTAAAACATTCAAAACAGCCCCTTCTTACAAACTGTAAGAAAGTTACTTAAACAATTTTAGCACAAAATCCACCAAATCTTTTCGCCACACACTCCAAGTGTGTCCACCCGCCCTCTCATTAAATTCAAAACTGATATTATTCTTTTCAAATACTTTAAGCATCTCAACCCCATTATTATATGCAATATCTTTAGGACCTCCTTGTGTAAATAATAAATTATTTACATTGCTCAGAAAAATGACGAGTAAACCAAGCTAAAGCATAGCCGAGACTATCGTACCAGTAATACGAGGTATGCCCCCCGTTTCGTGAACGAAATTCACAATTAAGTCCAGCTTTTTTCATTGATTGATAACAAGCTACATTAGCATCAAAAAGAAAATCATCATCACCACAATCTAACACAAAGCTAACTTCTTTTATTGCATTAATTTGAGATTCCGTTAAGTCATCAATATTAAACTGTCTTCCAAATGGAGTGTTATTTGCCTCATTATTTTGGAGAGTTGAAGGAACGGCTCCACTAATCGCATAAACGCTGCTGAACATTTCAGGATGAGCAAGTCCATAATAGAAAGACC